>NZ_SMLA01000041.1:0-57344 GCF_004349225.1 Saccharopolyspora karakumensis | reverse complement strand
GCTCGCGAGGTTTCTGCTGCACCACTCCGGCCTGATCCTGGGCGCCCAGCAGAAACATCCGAGCCAGATCCGGCCGCCCGGCGGGGCCGCCGAACGCCTCGGCGCAACACCTGCGCCCGGAAATCACCACTTTCAGTGTTCGGCCGGGCGCGGTGGGTGGGCTCGGGAACATTCTCGTCAAGAACTTTTCTACCCGGCCCCGTGGGCTTCACCTCACCGCCAGAACAGAAAACCGCTGAAGGCACCAGCTGTCCACAGAAAATCAATCCCCAGGCTTGACCTGCGATTTTCCCCAGTCCATCCACAAGCTGTGCACAGTCCGCCCACATGGTCGAGGCCGGTTGCCAACAGAGTTCCCACAACTCTGCCCACAACCCGACCGGTGGAGAACCACCAATCCACCCGGGCATGGGTACAACCTGGGGTCCGACTGTGGATGGAAGTGTGGACAACTGGGGATGGTTGTGGAAGAACTCAAGACGGCCAGAAGTTGTCCACCACCCGGCTGTCGTAGTCCCCGGTTACTTCCAGTGGTCATCCACACGCGACCACGCCATCCGACCAGCCCAAACGACGGTTGTCCCCACAACTCACAGGCCTTACTACTACTGCGGACATTTCTTCTCTTCTTTGAAAAAAAGAAAAGAGAACTAGGGGCGGTGGATAAGTGGACAACTCCCGCCTCGACGCTCGAACCGGCTCGGGCCGACAGCCACGACCCGGATGCGGAGATCGGTGAGCACGCTCTACGGTGGAACTCCCCGCAACGAGAAGTCCGGCTCGAACTCCTAGCGAAGTCCAAGCCGTTCTCGCTGCGGGATCGCTTCGCCCCCGATGCGGAGCACACCGAACCTTCCAGCCGCGCACGGCTCGACACAGTTCTCGGCAGCCGAGCCACGGCTGAAACCGAAAGGACACCCATGAAGATCCGCGTGGAGCGTGACGGTCTTGCCGACGCCGTCGCCTGGGTCGCGCGCAGCCTGCCGTCGCGGCCACCGGTTCCGGTGCTGGGCGGGGTGCTGCTCGATGCGAGCTCCGGGGAAGCGCTGACCATCTCCGGCTTCGACTACGAGGTTTCCGCCCAGGTCACCATCGACGCCTCGATCGACGCGAGCGGGAAGACCCTGGTCTCCGGGCGTCTGCTCGCCGACATCACCAAGGCGCTGCCGGCACGTCCGGTCGAGATGACCGTCGACGGCTCCCGGGTGACCATCACCTGCGGCAGCTCGCGGTTCAGCCTGCCGACCATGCCGGTCGAGGACTACCCGGCGCTGCCGGAGATGCCCGAGCACGCCGGATCCGTGCCGACCGACCTGTTCAGCGAAGCGGTCGGCCAGGTCGCCGTGGCCGCGGGCAAGGACGACACGCTCCCGATGCTGACCGGCATCCGGATGGAGATCAACGCGGACAAGCTGACCATGGTCGCCACCGACCGGTTCCGGCTGGCCATGCGCGAGATCACCTGGGAGCCCGGCACGAGCATCGCGGACACCCAGGTGCTCGTCCCGGCCAAGACGCTGGCGGACTCGGCCAAGACGCTGGGCGCCGGTGCGAGCAAGGTCGAGATCTCCCTGGCCTCCGGCGACGGACTGCTCGGCCTGTCCGGCACGACCCGCCGGAACACCAGCCGCCTGCTGGACGCGGAGTTCCCCAAGTACCGCCAGCTGCTACCCGCCGAGACCGCGGTGACCGCGAACATCGACGTCGGGCCGCTGGCCGAGGCGATCAAGCGCGTGTCGCTGGTGGCCGAGCGCGGCACGCAGGTCCGGCTGGAGTTCTCCGACCGCCTGCTGCGGCTGTCCGCCGGCGGTGATGACGAGGGCAGCGCCGAGGAAGAGCTCCCGATCGAGCTCGACGGCGAGGAGCTGACCATCGCGTTCAACCCGGCGTACCTGCTCGACGGCCTCAGCGCGCTGAAGTCCGAGCGCGCCCAGATGCAGTTCACCACCGCCAACCGCCCGGCGCTGATCAAGCCGATCGACGACGAGGGCAAGGTCCAGGAGGGCTACCTCTACCTGTTGATGCCGGTCCGCCTGCCCGGCTGATCCCCGGCGAGGCCGAGGTGGTGCGCGGCTCACATCCGGCGCACCACCCGCCTCGTCGTCCCGGTTCGTGGTCGTAGGCTCGCGCCAGATCGATTCAGCGGGTGCCATGATCCCGCAGCGCGGCCGGCCACGCGCCGACCTCCACAAGTCGACACACAGTTCGGATAGGGAGTTCCAGTGCAACTCGGGCTTGTCGGCCTCGGCCGAATGGGTTTCAACATGCGCGAGCGGCTGCGGGCCGCCGGCCACGAGGTCGTGGGGTACGACCGCAACCCGGACGTCAGCGATGCGGCGTCCGTGGCGGAGATGGTCGAGAAGCTGGCCGGTCCGCGCATCGTGTGGATCATGGTTCCGCACGGCGACCCGACCCGGCAGACCATCGAGGAGCTGTCCGGACTGCTGTCCGCGGGTGACCTGGTGATCGAGGGCGGGAACTCCAAGTTCACCGATGACCAGGCCAACGCCGCGCTGCTGGCCGAGAACGGCATCAAGTACGTGGACGTGGGCGTGTCCGGCGGGGTCTGGGGCGCCAAGAACGGGTACGGCCTGATGGCCGGCGGTGACGCCGAGGACGTCGAGCGCGCGCTGCCGATCTTCGACGCGCTGCGACCGGAGGGTCCGCGCGACGAGGGCTTCGCGCACGCCGGTCCGGTCGGGGCCGGTCACTACGCGAAGATGGTGCACAACGGCATCGAGTACGGCCTGATGCAGGCCTACGCCGAGGGCTTCGAGCTGCTCGCCGCCTCCGACGTCGTCACCGACGTGCCCGCCACGATCAAGGCGTGGAGCAAGGGCACCGTCGTGCGCTCCTGGCTGCTGGACCTGCTGGTTCGCGCTCTCGACGAGGACCCGGAGCTGTCCGAGCTGCGCGGCTACGTGCAGGACTCGGGCGAGGGCCGGTGGACCATCGAGGAAGCGATCAACAACGCGGTCCCGGCCCCGGTCATGACCGCCGCGCTGTACGCCCGGTTCGCCTCGCGCCAGGAGGACTCGCCCGCGATGAAGGCGGTCTCGGCGCTGCGCAACCAGTTCGGCGGCCACGCGGTCCAGAAGTCCGAGGGCTGATCTCCCGACTCCTCGGGTGGGGACGTTCCGGCTGGCGCGTCCCCACCCCGCGGCAACGTCGACGGGGAGACTTGTCGACAAATCTCCCCGCCGTTCCGCGGGTGTCCGCGCTGGTCGCGGCACGCGGACAGGCCGTCCGGCACGGTCCGGACACACCTATTCGGACGGTGCGGACACCGCAGCCGCGGCGTCCGCGGAACCTGCCCGGCAAGAACAACTGAGTTGGATCGTCGTGTACGTGCGTCACTTGCAGGTCAACGACTTCCGGTCGTGGCCGCTCGCCGACCTCGAACTCGAACCCGGAGTCACCGTCCTGGTCGGGTCGAACGGTCAGGGCAAGACCAACCTGGTCGAGGCGATCGGCTACATCGCCACCCTCGGCTCGCACCGGGTCTCCAACGACGCGCCGCTGGTCCGCTACGGAGCGGCCCGCGCGGTGGTGCGGGCCGCGGTGGTCAACAACGGCCGGGAGCTGCTGGTTGAACTGGAGATCACTCCGGGCAAGGCCAACCGCGCCAGGATCAACCGGGGCGCGGCCGGCAAACCCCGCGACGTGCTGGGGATCCTGCGGACCGTGCTGTTCGCACCGGAGGACCTGGCGATCGTGCGAGGTGACCCGGGCGAACGCCGGCGGTTCATGGACGACCTGCTGGTCTCGCGGGCGCCGCGCTTCGCGGGGATCCGCTCCGACTACGAGCGGGTGCTCAAGCAGCGCAGCGCGCTGTTGAAGTCGGCGGGTGCCGCCCGGCGGGGCGGGGGCAAGGCGGATCTGAGCACCTTGGCGGTCTGGGACGGCCACCTCGCGCGCTACGGCGCCGAGCTGCTGGCCGGGAGGCTGTCCCTGGTGTCGGCGCTCGCCCCTCACGTGACCAGCGCATACGCGAACGTCGCGGCGACCGACGAGGCGAGCACTCCGTCCGGCCGGGTCGCTGACCTGCGGTATCGCAGCAGCTTGGGCGAATCGATGCCGGAGCGCTACGGGGTGCCCGGAGGTCCGGAGATCCCGTGGGACGAGGCTGTGCCGGAGCTGGAGGCCGCTCTGCTCGCGGAGCTGGAGCGCGTCCGGCCGCAGGAGATCGAGCGCGGCGTGTCGCTGGTCGGCCCGCACCGCGATGACCTGGACCTGCTGCTCGGCGAGCTGCCCGCGAAGGGTTATGCCAGTCACGGTGAATCGTGGTCGTTCGTCCTGGCGTTGCGGCTGGCTTCTTACCACCTGCTCACAGAGGATGGCGCGGAACCGGTGTTGATCCTGGACGACGTGTTCGCCGAGCTCGACCGCCGCAGGCGTTCCCGGCTCGCCGCGCTCGTCTCGGGGGCCGAGCAGGTCCTGGTGACGGCCGCGGTCGGCGAGGACGTCCCCGAGGAGCTCACCGGCGCCCGATTCGACGTCCGGGAAGGTGAGGTGCACCGTGCCGCCTGACGGAAACGGACGAAAAACTGCACGCAGAGTGACCGCAACCACGGAGCAATCCGTGGAACTACCCACATCTGGGGATAACCCTGTGGATGGTGTGGATAACTCAGCGCCCGTTCGCGGCTCCGACGGCGCCGCGCTCCCCGAGGACAAATCGCCTGGTCAGGGGATCGACGGCAGCGAGCTGGCCGGGCCGGACCTGGCCCGTGCCGCGCTGCAGTCGGCGCGCGAGCAGTCCGCGGCCAAGCGCAAGGCGATGGGCAAGCCCGGCAAGCCGGGCAAGCTCCGCACCCGAAGGCGTCGTGGCTGGACCGGTGCCGGACCCGACGACCGGGACCCGCAGCCGCTGGGCAGGCTCGCCGCGCGGATCGCCTCGGAGCACGGCTGGACCGAGCACCTCTCCGGCGGTCAGGTCTTCGCCAAGTGGGATTCGCTGGTCGGCGGGGAGATCGCCGAGCACACCAAGCCGCTGCAGCTCAAGGACTGCGAGCTCACCGTGCAGGCGCAGTCCACGGCCTGGGCCACGCAGCTGCGGCTGCTCCAGCGCCAGATCCTCAAGCGGATCAGCGACGGGGTGGGGCCCGGCGTGGTCAAGCGGATCAAGGTGCAGGGACCTGCGGCTCCGAGCTGGCGACACGGCCCGCGACACATCTCCGGGCGCGGGCCGCGAGACACCTACGGCTAGTAATCTGCGGGCTGCGGATCGTCGAGGTGCGGGTCCACTCGCAGGTGAGGATCGCCGGGCGGCCGATCGCCGCAGAGAATTCCTAGCAGGCGTTCACGGCTCTTCGATGGTGGATTGATCCGAGTTCTCGACTCTGTGAGCAAGCTAGGGGCGTCCTTGCCCCACTTCTGCAGTGGGGGACCAGTAGAATCAAGGCGGGTGTGACCCGACGCGCTCCCCGGTCGTCAGCGGCGAGGGGTCCGGACCGGGCCGCGCCGGGGTGCGGCGCCGGCAGCCGAGTCGCCCCGAAGTGGTCGTAGAGGTGCGCCGGAGCCGGTAACCAGGCCGGCATCGACCGATCACCGTGACAGCACAGTCGGCTTGAGGAGAAATCGAGGCCCGTGGCACCGAAGAAGAGCGAATACAACGCTTCATCCATCACCGTTCTTGAGGGCCTTGAGGCCGTCCGCAAGCGTCCCGGCATGTACATCGGTTCCACCGGTGAGCGCGGTCTGCACCACCTGGTGTGGGAGGTCGTGGACAACTCCGTCGACGAGGCGATGGCCGGGTACGCCTCCAAGGTCGAGGTCACCCTGCTCGCCGACGGCGGCGTGCGGGTCAGCGACGACGGCCGAGGCATCCCGGTCGACATGCACCCGGTGGAGAAGAAGCCGACCCTCGAGGTCGTGCTGACCGTGCTGCACGCGGGCGGCAAGTTCGGCGGCGACTCCTACGCCGTCTCCGGTGGTCTGCACGGCGTGGGCGTGTCGGTGGTCAACGCGTTGTCGACCGTGCTCGAGGCGGAGATCCACGTCGACGGCTACGTGTGGCGGCAGCGCTACGAGGACTCCAAGCCCGCCGCCGACATCGAGCGCGGCGAGAAGACCAGCAAGACCGGCACCACCATCACGTTCTGGGCCGACCCGACGATCTTCGAGACCACGCACTACAACGCGGAGACGGTCTCGCGCCGCCTGCAGGAGATGGCCTTCCTGAACAAGGGCCTGACCATCGTCCTGCGCGACGAGCGCACGGCCGAGTCGGAGGAGGGCGGTGAGGACGCCCAGGGCGCCACCGCCAAGATCACCGAGCGCACGTACCACTACCCGGGCGGGCTCGAGGACTTCGTCAAGCACATCAACGCGACGAAGGAGCCGATCCACAAGAAGGTCGTCGCCTTCAACGCCGCCGGCAACGGGCACGAGCTCGAGGTCGCGCTGCAGTGGAACTCCGGCTTCAACCAGTCGGTGTACACCTTCGCCAACACGATCAACACGCACGAGGGCGGTACCCACGAGGAGGGCTTCCGGTCCGCGCTGACCCGCGTGGTCAACGCCTACGCCAAGGACAAGAAGCTCATCAAGGACAAGGACGGCAGCCTCACCGGTGACGACGTCCGCGAAGGTCTCGCCGCGATCGTGTCGGTGAAGGTCCGCGAGCCGCAGTTCGAGGGCCAGACCAAGACCAAGCTGGGCAACACCGAGGTCAAGTCGTTCGTGCAGACCACCGCCTTCGAGTGGCTGACCGACTGGTTCGAGCGCAACCCCGCCGACGCGAAGACGATCGTGAACAAGGCGGTCTCCTCGGCGCAGGCGCGGATGGCCGCGCGCAAGGCCAAGGAGCTGGTCCGCCGCAAGAGCGCGATGGACATCGGCGGCCTGCCGGGCAAGCTCAAGGACTGCCAGTCCAACCAGCCCGACGAGTGCGAGCTCTACATCGTGGAGGGTGACTCCGCGGGTGGCTCGGCCAAGGAAGGCCGCGAGTCGCGCTTCCAGGCGATCCTGCCGCTGCGAGGCAAGATCATCAACGTGGAGAAGTCGCGGATCGACAAGGTCCTCAAGAACAACGAGGTCCAGGCGATCATCACCGCGCTGGGCACCGGCATCCACGACGAGTTCGACCTGTCGAAGCTGCGGTACCACAAGATCGTGCTGATGGCCGACGCCGACGTCGACGGCCAGCACATCCGGACCCTGCTTCTGACCCTGCTGTTCCGGTTCATGCGCCCGCTGATCGAGAACGGTCACGTGTTCCTCGCGCAGCCGCCGCTGTACAAGATCAAGTGGCCGCGCGCCGAGCCGGAGTACGCCTACAGCGACAAGGAGCGCGACGCGCTGCTCGCCCAAGGCGCGGCCGCCGGTCGGAAGCTGCCGAAGGACGACGGCATCCAGCGCTACAAGGGTCTCGGCGAGATGAACGCCGACGAGCTCTGGGAGACCACGATGAACCCCGAGTCCCGGCTGCTGCTGCAGGTGTCGCTGGACGACGCGGCGACCGCGGACGAGCTGTTCAGCGTGCTGATGGGCGAGGACGTCGAAGCCCGGCGCTCGTTCATCACCCGCAACGCCAAGGACGCCGGCTTCCTCGACGTGTGATCGACGCGCAGGTCAACCAGCGAACTCTCCGAACTAGCAAGGGAAGAGCATGACGGAAATCCTGCCGCCGGAACACGGTCGGATCGAACCGGTCGAACTCCAGCAGGAGATGCAGAACTCCTACATCAACTACGCGATGAGCGTGATCGTCGCGCGCGCCCTGCCGGACGTGCGCGACGGTCTCAAGCCGGTGCACCGGCGCGTGCTCTACGCGATGTACGACTCGGGCTTCCGGCCGGACCGCGGTTACGTGAAGTGCTCCCGCGTCGTCGGCGACGTGATGGGCAACTACCACCCGCACGGTGACTCGGCGATCTACGACACCCTGGTCCGCCTGGCCCAGCCGTGGTCGATGCGCCACCCGCTGATCGACGGTCAGGGCAACTTCGGCTCGCCGGGCAACGACCCGGCCGCGGCCATGCGGTACACCGAGTCGCGGCTGGCCCCGTTGGCGATGCACATGCTCGCCGACATCGAAGAGGACACCGTCGATTTCTCCGACAACTACGACGGGCGCACCCAGGAGCCCGACGTGTTGCCGTCTCGGTTCCCGAACCTGCTGGTCAACGGCGGTGGCGGCATCGCCGTGGGCATGGCGACCAACATCCCGCCGCACAACCTGCGCGAGGTGGCCGACGGCGTCGTGTGGGCGCTGGAGCACCCCGAGGCCGAGGACGAGGAGCTCCTCGAAGCCCTCATGGAGCGGATCAAGGGACCGGACTTCCCGACCCGCGCGCTCGTCCTCGGCACCAACGCGATCGCCGACGCCTACCGCACCGGCCGCGGCTCCATCAAGATGCGGGCCGTCGTGGCCGTGGAGGAGGACAGCAAGGGGCGCACCACGCTGGTCGTCACCGAGCTGCCGTACCAGGTCAACCCGGACAACCTCATCGAGAACATCGCCTCGATGCACCGGGAAGGCAAGATCTCCGGCATCTCCGACATCGCCGACGAGTCCAACAGCCGGCGCGGCATGCGGATCGTGGTCACCCTCAAGCGGGACGCGATCCCGAAGGTGGTGCTCAACAACCTCTACAAGCACACCCAGCTGCAGACGACCTTCGGCGTCAACATGCTGGCCCTGGTCGACGGCGTGCCGCGCACGCTGCGGCTCGACCAGACGATCCGGTACTACGTCAAGCACCAGATCGAGGTCATCGTCCGCCGGACGAAGTACCGCCTGCGCAAGGCCGAGGAGCGCGCCCACATCCTGCGCGGTCTGGTCAAGGCGCTGGACATGCTCGACGAGGTCATCGCGCTGATCCGCCGCTCGCCGACGGTCGACGACGCGCGCACCGGCCTGATCGAGCTGCTCGACGTCGACGAGGTCCAGGCGAACGCGATCCTGGAGATGCAGCTGCGCCGCCTGGCCGCCCTGGAGCGCCAGAAGATCGTCGACCAGCTGGCCGAGATCGAGCGGGAGATCGAGGACCTCAAGGACATCCTCGCCAAGCCCGAGCGGCAGCGGCAGATCATCCGCGATGAGCTGATGGAGATCGTCGGCAAGTACGGCGACGACCGCCGCACCAAGATCGTCCCGTTCGAGGGCGAGGTCTCCATGGAAGACCTCATCGCCGACGAGGACGTGGTCGTCACGATCACCCGCACCGGCTACGCCAAGCGGACCCGCACCGACCTCTACCGGGCGCAGAAGCGCGGCGGCAAGGGCGTGCAGGGAGCGGCGTTGAAGCAGGACGACATCGTGTCGCACTTCTTCGTCTGCTCCACGCACGACTGGATCCTGTTCTTCACCAACAAGGGCCGGGTCTACCGGGCCAAGGCCTACGAGCTGCCCGAGGCCAACCGGACCGCGCGCGGTCAGCACGTGGCCAACCTGCTGGCGTTCCAGCCGGACGAGCAGATCGCCCAGGTCATGCAGATCAAGGACTACACCGCGGCGCCGTACCTGGTGCTGGCGACCAAGAACGGTTTGGTCAAGAAGTCCCGTTTGACGGACTTCGATTCCAACCGATCGGGTGGTCTTATCGGCGTGAACCTGAAGGACGAGGACGAACTCGTCGGCGCCGTGCTGTGCTCGGCCGACGACGACCTGCTGCTGGTGTCGGCGGAAGGGCAGTCGATCCGGTTCCACGCCTCCGACGAGGCGCTGCGGCCGATGGGCCGGGCCACCTCAGGCGTGCTGGGCATGCGCTTCAACCACGGCGACGAGCTGCTCGCGATGGGCGTGTGCCGAGAGGACCGGTACGTCCTGGTCGCCACCGCCGGCGGTTACGCGAAGCGGACTCCGATCGAGGACTACCCGGTCCAGGGCCGCGGCGGGAAGGGCGTGCTGACTCTTCAGTACGACCGCAAACGTGGCAGGCTTGTGGGGGCGCAGATCGTCGAGCTGGAGGACGAGCTCTACGCCATCACCTCCGCCGGCGGGGTCATCCGCACCACTGCCAAGGAGGTGCGCAAGGCCGGTCGGCAGACGAAGGGGGTTCGCCTGATGAACCTCGACGAGGGCTCGACCCTGCTGGCCGTGGCGCGCAACGCCGACGAGGCAGCGGATCCGGACGCCGCACCGGAGCCCAAGCAGGCGTGACGCAGCGCCGATCAACTGAACATTCCGTGGCACGCCACGGGGCACACCGACGCCGACGATCACCGAAGGATCGCTCGTGACAAGTTCCGAGAAGCCGGAGTCCTCGGACCCGCAGAAGGATGCGGGCCGGGGCTCGGCCAGCACCCAGACAGTCGACGACAAGGTCTCCACGACCGGTTCCGAGGCTGCTGCCTCTGCGAGCGGGACCGACGAGTCCGGCTCGACGGCCGAGCCGACCGCCACCGACGGCGGCGGGGAGGCCCTCGACGGCACCGACGCGCCGCCGCCGTGGCAGCGCGGCTCGGCCTCCTCCTCGGAGGAAGATCCCGCGGAGGAGGAGCCGAGCAGTCTTTCGGGATCGCTGGCGGCGGGTGCCCTCGGCGGCGCCGCCGGTGCCGCGGCAGGCGGCTCGGCCGCCGGGAGCCGCGACACCGACGACACCCAGACGATCCCGAAGACCGTGTCCGACCAGGAGACGGTCCGCACGCAGATCCCGCAGTCGGCGCGAACCCAGGTGTCCTACACCGGTGCGGGCAGCGGTTCGGGGACGCAGCAGCAGCGCAGCTCGACCGGTCCGTCCGCGCGGCGCCCCAGCCGGGGACCGCGCCGGGCGAGCCTGCAGATCAAGCGGTTCGACCCGTGGTCGGTGCTGAAGCTGGCCCTGGTGCTCAGCGTGGCGCTGTTCTTCGTGTGGATGATCGCCGTGGCCGTGCTCTACGGCGTGCTCGACGGCATGGGCGTCTGGGAGCAGCTCAACGGCACCTTCACCGAGCTGACCCAGCCCGACGACGCGGTGAACGAGCCGCTGATCAGCGCGGGCAGGGTCTTCGGCGTCGCCTCGATCATCGGTGCGATCAACATCGTCCTGATCACGGCTCTGGCGACCGTGGCCGCGTTCATCTACAACGTGGCGGCGGACTTCGCCGGCGGCATCGAGATCACGCTGTCCGAGCGCGAGTGAGTCGCTGACCGGGCCGCGGCGGCGTTTTCCGAGGTAGGAGAGCACCGCCGCGGTGCGGTCGGGACGGAGTGACCCCCCGTGACGAGAGCGGGAGGCCGTCCTGTAATGTTTGCAGCACAACGAACGAGGGCCTATAGCTCAGGCGGTTAGAGCGCTTCGCTGATAACGAAGAGGTCGAAGGTTCAAGTCCTTCTAGGCCCACTCGGGAATTTCTTCCCCCCTCTTTCAGAGACTCGAACATCAACGGCATGGATGCCGTGTTCTAGGAGGCGACCGGAATGAAGAAGCTGCTCGCACTCGCCGCAGTTGCCGGAGTCGTGCTGTTCGTGGTCCGTCGCAACAAGGCCGCCAAGGCCGAGGCCGACCTCTGGCGCGAGGCCACCGCGGAGGTCTGATCCTCCGGCCGGGGGCCCTGACCTCCGCCGCCGTTGGGGGACGTAGCTCAATTGGCAGAGCACCGCCTTTGCAAGGCGGGGGTTAGGGGTTCGATTCCCCTCGTCTCCACTGCACCTCAACGCCCTGCTCCGAGCGGGGCGTTTTGTGTTTTCCGGCTCTGACCTGCGATTTCGCGGTGTGGTGGTTCCAGCGAATGGCCATCACTGAATGATCGAAGTCGTTATTAATAGTGAACATGAAAAGGCCGGGCCCAGCAGGCCCGGCCTCTACTCGTCTGATCAGGGAGTTGGCGGGTTCGCCCTGGGCGTTTCCACCGTGCGGGGTTCCTGGTGGCCGTCGGTCTCGGCCGCGGCCCGGTGGCGGGGCGGGGTGGTGCCCGGCGTGTGCGAGTCCCACGGCTCGTCGTCGGCCGCAGCGAGCGGGAGCTCCTCGGGACGGCGGGTCAGCGCGATCGCCGCTGCGGCGACGCCCAGGACCACCAAGATCAGCAGCAGCCACGGCCAGCGGCGCTTCTTCTTCACCGGAGTGGGGTCGATCCTGGCGGCCAGCCGCTTGCGGGACTCGGTCGTCCGCTTCTCCCAGTCCTTGCGCGCCTTCTTGGCCTGCTTGGCGAGCTCCTTGCGGGACTTTCCCGTGGCGCGCTGGGCGATGAGCTCCTGCAACTCCTCGGTCGAATACCCGCGGTTGGCCAGTTCCTGCTCGGCCCTCGCCGCCGCCTGCCTCGACAGCACAGCACCTGTCTCACCTGCGCGTTTCGCGCCGTGACGGGCCTGCTTGATACCGGTGCCAACCGCCTTCCCCACGGTCTCGCCGGCCTTGGCCATCGCGTTCACTTCATCCATCGCCTGTTGACCTCCTTGGCCTGGCTTGTCTTCACCAGTCCGGTTTTCCCGGATGAGCACATGCCAACCACGCCTCCACCACGGAGCCGGGTAAGGGGCGCGGACCCGCCCATATTGCACCCAGACACCGCAATCGGCCCGCTCGATGGCAGGATGGTCGGGTGGCTGAAGACAACGGATCGCTCGTTGGGACGACGTTGACCGCGACCCTGCACACCTCGCAGGGAGACATCCGGATCAACCTGTTCCCCGACCAGGCGCCCAAGACCGTGAAAAACTTCGTGGGCCTCGCCGAAGGGACCCAGGAATACACGGAGCCGAACGCCAAGGGCGAACGCTCCGGCCCGTTCTACGACGGCGTGATCTTCCACCGGGTCATCGAAGGCTTCATGATCCAGACCGGTGACCCGACCGGCACCGGACGGGGTGGCCCCGGCTACCAGTTCGCCGACGAGTTCCACCCGGAGCTCCAGTTCACCAAGCCGTACCTGCTCGCGATGGCGAACGCGGGGCCGAACACCAACGGCTCCCAGTTCTTCGTCACCGTGGCGGCGACGTCCTGGCTGAACTACAAGCACACCATCTTCGGTGAGGTCGCCGACAAGGAGTCGCGCGAGGTGGTCGACACGATCGCCGGCACCGCGACCGGTCGCAACGACCGCCCGGTGAACGACATCGTCATCGAGAAGGTTTCGATCGAGCGCGGCTGACACCGCCCGGGAAAGCAGGTCTCGCCCGTGACTGTGCCACCCGGAACGACGCCCGGACCGGACGGGGCGCCGCCGCAGTTACCCACGTGCGCGCGGCACCCCGACCGGCCGACGGGGCTACGTTGCACCAGGTGCGAACGCCCGGCGTGCCCGGAGTGCCTGCGCGACGCGTCCGTCGGCCAGCAGTGCGTGGACTGCGTCCGCGAGGGCGGCTCGACCGTGCGCCGACCCGTGACGGTCGCCGGTGCGCGGCTGCGCGACAAGCCGATCCTGGTGCCGCTGCTGATCGCGGCCAACGTCGCCGCGTACGTGCTCACCGCCATCCAGGCGGGCAACTTCGGGGCGAACTTCCGGTCGGCGCTGTTCGTCGACTACTCGTTGATCCCGCTCACGGTGGCCGGCGGGCAGTGGTGGCGCCTGGTCACCTCCGGGTTCCTGCACATCGGTGTGGTGCACCTGGTGATGAACATGCTCGCCCTGTGGGTGATCGGGCGGGATCTGGAGCTGCTGCTCGGCCGCGCGCGCTTCGCCGCCGTCTACGGGTTGTCGCTGATCGGTGGCAGCACCGCGGTGTTCCTGCTCGGTGGCGCTGACCAGCCGGTCGCGGGTGCTTCGGGTGCGGTGTACGGCCTGATGGGCGGCATCGCCGTGGCCGCGCTCCGCCTGAAGGTGAGCCTGCGCCCGGTGATCACCGTGATCGCGCTGAACATCGTCGCCAGCGTGCTCATCCCCGGCATCTCGCTGCTCGGGCACATCGGCGGATTGCTCCTGGGCGCCGCGTCGACGGCGGCCTTGGTCTACGCGCCGCGCGAGCGCCGCACCCTCGTCCAGGCCGGTGCGCTGGTCGCACTGCTGGTGGTGCTGGTGGTCGTGCTCGTCGTCCGGGACGTCTCCTACGGCGACCTGTCCTGCGTCGGTTCCGGCTACGAACTGGCCTGCGGCTGACTCACCTGCGCAGCGCGTGCAGGGCGTCGGCCGCCGTGTAGGGGTCTTCGCCGAGGTCGAGGCGGGTGAGGACCATCAGGTCCGGGTTCGCGTCGAGCTCCAGGCTGGTGCCGGTCAGGCCCAGCCTGCGGGTCTCCCGGACGCGGATGGTGACCTGGTCCCACGAGTAGTGCCTGCGGCCGGTCAGCGCGCGCACCGTGATGCCCGTGGCGTCGGCGTGCAGCCTGGGGCGGCAGATCGTGCCGAAGGCGGACGCCGTCAGCAGGGCGAGCGCGAGCACTCCCACGAAGACCCGGTCGGTCGGTGCGGAGGCGAGCGCGGCCCAGGTCGCGGCGCCCGCGGTGAGCAGCCAGCCGCAGCCCACCAGCGCGGCCGGAGGCGCCCAGCCCATCGACTGCTCCGCCATGTCCACCGCTATCCACCCGCTATCGATGAGTTATCCACAGGACTTATCCCCACTGGGGACTAGTTACACAGGTGTGTTTCGCTGACCGTGTGTCAAGACGCCAAAGGGATGAGTGAGCTCCGAAGGAGTTCCCTCCTCCGGAGCTCGTGCACGAAGCGTCGTCGTGCTGGGCGCTCGAATTGCGACCGCGTGCGCCCGGCCTTATGGAACCGCTGAGGCCGGACGTCACCGCAGGTCAGCGGGATGCGTCAGCGCCACCGCATCGTCATCAGCAGGCCGACGATCATGAACGAGAAGCCGACGGCGAAATTCCACCCGCCCAGGTCGCTCATGAATCCGATCTTGTCGCCGGCGATGTAGTTGACGACGAGCCAGAGCAACCCGATGATCATCAGGCCGAGCATCACGGCGACGTAGATCGGGTGCGACGGACCGACCGACTTCGCCTTGACCGGCGTGCGGCGATCGACAACCGGGTTGGAGTCGTCCTTCTTGCGGACCTTGGACTTCGGCATAGGTGTCCTCGCCAGGTGATGCGGCACCGCCGTCCCGCGCCCGCCCGACTCGTCGCCGTGGGCGGCGGAACGGCTCCATTTCCACCTACCACGTTAACGTAATCACAGCGCTGAGCGAGCACCCCTCGCAAACCCGTGACCGGAGAGGAACGTCGTGGTTCCGTCGGTGCAGAGCCCACCCACACCGCCACCGCGGCGCGGAGGCGACACCGCCCGTGCGGTGATCCGGGTCCTCGGCGAGCTGTTGATCACCGCCGGCCTGGTGCTGCTGCTGTTCGTCTTCTACGTCGTGCACGTGACCGATCTGTTCACCGCGCGCGACCAGGCGGAGGCGACCGGGCGGATGCACGAGGAGTGGCAGGCCCGCCAGCTGCACCCGATCGCCGAACCGCCGCCGCCCGCGCCCGGGACCGGGTTCGCGCAGCTCCACCTGCCGACCTTCGGGCCGGACTTCCACTTCACCGTGCTGGAGGGCACCGACCTGAAGACCCTCAGCGGCGGTCCCGGGCACTACACCGGCACGGCGTGGCCGGGGGAGCAGGGGAACTTCGCGGTCGCCGGGCACCGGATCGGGCGAGGTGCGCCGTTCAACGACCTGGACCAACTGACCTCGTGCGCGCCGATCGTCGTGGAGACGGCGACCCACTGGTACGTCTACCGGGTCCTGCCGATGCCCGACGAGGCCGCGACCTGGGGCGGGCGCGGTGGCGACCCGCGCTGCCGGGGCGTCGCGCCGATCCCCGCGCCCTACGACCACGTGGTCGGGCGGCACGTCGTGCGGCCCTCGCGGGGAGAGGTGATCTTCCCGGTGCCCGGTCTCGCGCCGGAGACCTTCCCGCGCGAGGAGCTGACCAGGCTCATCACCCTGACCACCTGCCACCCGGAGTTCTCCGCCCGCGAGCGGCTGATCGTCCACGGTGTGCTCACCACGCACTACCCCAAGATCGCCGGCCAACCCGAGCTGCGGCCCCCGGAACTGGAGGAGCGCTGATGTACGCGTGGATCTGGCGGCACCTGCCGGGCCCGTTCGCGGCGAAGGCCCTGGTGGCGCTCGTGCTGGTCGCCGCCCTCGTCGCCCTGCTGCTGTTCGTGGTGTTCCCCCGTGTCGAGCCGCTGCTGCCGTTCGACGACGTCACCACCGGCTGACCACCGCCGAGCAAGACGAGAGCGGGAAAATTCGGCTGCGCGGGACGCGTAGTCTGGGCGCGTGCGTGTACTGGTGGTCGACAACTACGACAGCTTCGTCTACAACCTCGTGCAGTACCTCGCGCAGCTCGGAGCCGAGTGCGAGGTTCGCCGCAACGACGTGGTCACCGACGACGACGTGGCCGCTGCTGACGGTGTGCTGCTCAGCCCCGGTCCGGGAACGCCGGATCGCGCGGGGCGGACGATGGAGCTCATCCAGCGCTGCGCCGCCGAGCGCAAGCCCGCCTTCGGCGTGTGCCTCGGGCACCAGGCCATCGGCGCGGTGTGGGGCGGCACGGTCGAGCGCGCCCCCGAGCTGCTGCACGGCAAGGTCAGCGAGATCGAGCACTCCGGGACCGGTGTGTTCGCCGGGCTGCCGCAGCCGTTCATCGCGACCCGCTACCACTCGCTGATCGTCCGCGCGGACACCATCCCGGACGACTTCGAGGTCACCGCGCGCACCGAGTCCGGCATCGTCATGGGCATGCGCCACCGCGACCTGCCGATCGAGGGAGTCCAGTTCCACCCCGAGTCGGTGCTCACCGACGGCGGCCACCGGATGCTCGCCAACTGGATGGCCTCGGCAGGTCACCCGGTGGCCGACCACGTCGTCGACCGGCTCGAGGCCGAGATGCGCAAGGTCGCCGCGGCCGCATCGGCCCGCTGACCAGCACTCCTCGAACGTGAAAAGGGGCGGTGGCCACTCGGCCACCGCCCCTTTTCACGTCAGTCCCCTCAGGGGAACGGGAAGAACCCGCCTCCGCTGCCCGGGTCGGTGCTCGTGCTCGAGCTGTCGTACTTGCCGACGTAGATCGTGATCGACTGGTCCTTGCTGATCTTCTGGCCGGCCTGCGGCGAGCTGCTGAGGACCTTGTCGTCCTTGGACATGTCACCGGTGGGCTGCTCGGACTCGCTGAGGGTTCCGTTCCAGCCCGCGGCCCTCAGCGCGGCCTCGGCCTCGTCCTTCGACATGTTCTGCAGCTGCGGCATGGTGATCTGGTTGCCCTTGGAGACCACCAGGGTCACCGTCGAACCGGTCCGTGCCTTGGTGCCACCGGACGGCGACTGGCTGAGGACCGTGTTCGCGGGCTCGCCGGAGTCGCGCTGCTCCACGCTGACCTTGAAGCCGGCGCCCTCGAGGAACGCCCTCGCGGTCTCCAGCTGCTGGCCGCGCAGGTCCTGGACCTCCGTCTGCGGGATCGCCTGGCCGACCACGACGTTGATCGTGGTGCCCTTGGCGACCTCGGTGCCCTTGCTGTCCCAGTCGAGGATCTTGTCGACCTGCTTGGGGTCGGACGTCTCCTTCTTGTCCGGGTTCAGCCCGATCTTGAGCCCCGCGGCTTCGAGGGCCTGCTGAGCCTCGGTCATGGTCATGCCGGACAGGTCCGGGACCGCGGTGGACTCCGGACCGGTGCCCGCGCAGAGCTCGATCTTGGTCTCGGCCTTGACTCCCTGAGCTCCCGGCGCCGGCGTCTGGCGCACGATCGTGCCGCGCTTGTCCTCCGGCGAGGGGCAGGAGCGCGGGAGGACCATCCAGCCCTCCGTCTTCGCCTTCTCGTTCGCGGCCTGGGCCGTCATGCCCATCAGGTTCGGGACCGGCACGCGATCCGGAGCACCCGCTCCGACCAGCATCGTCACCAGCCACGCGGCCAGCGCGAACACGGCCACGCAGGCCAGGGTGACCAGCGCGACGACGGCGTTCCTGCTGCGCCGCCGCTCCGGCGGGTGGGCCGGCGGGTAGTCCTCGACCTCGTCCGAGCGGTGCCGGCCGGAGCCGATCATCTCGGTGGGTCCGGCGCCCTGGCCGAGCATCGCGGTGTGCTCTTCCTCCGACATGATCATCGGAGCCTTGGGGCGCTGACCGGACAGCACGCGGACCAGGTCGGCGCGCATCTCGGCCGCCGACTGGTAGCGGTTGGCCGGGTTCTTGCTCAGCGCCTTGAGCACCACGGCGTCCAGCGACGCCGGGGTCGCCGGAACGACGTCGGACGGCTTGCGGGGTTCCTCCCGGACGTGCTGGTAGGCCACCGCGACCGGCGAGTCACCGGTGAACGGCGGTTCCCCGGTGAGCAGCTCGAAGAGCACGCAGCCGGAGGCGTAGACGTCGCTTCGCGCGTCCACCGCCTCGCCGCGCGCCTGCTCCGGCGAGAGGTACTGGGCGGTGCCGATGACCGCCGCGGTCTGAGTCACCGCCGCCTGGCCGTCGGCCAGCGCGCGAGCGATGCCGAAGTCCATCACCTTCACCGCGCCGGAGCGGGTGATCATGATGTTCGCCGGCTTCACGTCGCGGTGCACGATCCCGTGCCGGTGGCTGAAGTCCAGCGCGGCCGAGCCGTCCGCCATGACCTCCATCGCCCGCCGGGGGGACAGCGGCCCCTCGGTCTTGACGATGTCGCGCAGCGTCCGGCCGTCGACGTACTCCATGACGATGTAGGGCAGCGGCCCGTTCTCGGAGTCCGTCTCGCCGGTGTCGTAGACCGCGACGATCGCCGGGTGGTTGAGCGCTGCGGCGTTCTGCGCCTCGCGGCGGAAGCGCAGCTGGAAGGTGGGGTCCCGGGCTAGGTCGGCACGCAGGATCTTGACCGCGACGTCTCGGCTCAGGCGGGTGTCGCGGCCCTTGTGCACCTCCGACATACCGCCGTAGCCGAGAGTCTCGCCGAGCTCGTAGCGGTCGGATAGAAGTCGAGGTGAACTCATCGAATCGTCGTTCCGATCCTTGTCAACGATCGTCCCATCTCACCCGCGGGAGGCATTCCGATCATGGGTTCCTGCCGATGCGAAGTTTGGCCCAAACCGTTCGTGGAATCCAGGCTCAGCGTGGCCACCGGACCGCGTCCGGCCATGCCGAGGTCGTGGCGGTTGACCGCCCAGTACGTCAGCAGACCGATGGCGACCAGCAAGACTACCGCCAGCACCGCGACGAGAATCCACACGACAACCCTGGTGTTGCCGCTTTCCCGGTGAGCATTGCCACCCATGGCTCCTGCCACCCCCGCGGTGTTGCCCGGGACCGGCATCGGCGTCTGCTGCTGTGAAACCTGGTGTTGCTGAACCGCTTGCTGCTGCACGGGCTGCTGGGGCGGGATGATGCCGGGCGGATGGGTGTTGCCCATCGGTGGCGGACCCGGCGGCACCGGGTGCACGCCGGTGCCCGGCCCGTGCACGTTCACCGGTCGCTGCTGTTGGGCGACCAGGGCCGACGGCGTCGGCAGCGGCCGACCCGCGCGCACTGCGGCGACCGCGGCGGCGAACTCCCCGCCGTCGGCGTAGCGCCGGCGCGGGTCCTTCACCAGGGTCGCCTCGATCAGCGCCCGCACTCCCGGCGGAACGTCCGGCGGGAGCGGTGGAGCGATGTCGCGGATGTGCATCATGGCGACCGTCACCGCGTTCTCGGAGAGAAACGGGCGGTGCCCCATCAGGCACTCGTAACCGACGACGGCCAGCGAGTACACGTCGCTGGCCGGTGTCGCGTCGCTGCCGAGCGCCTGCTCCGGCGCGATGTAGTGCGCCGTTCCCATCACCATCCCGTTGCGGGTGACCGGTGCCGCGTCGGCCGCCTTGGCGATGCCGAAGTCGGTCAGCTTCACCTTGCCCTCGGGGGTGATCAAGATGTTGCCGGGCTTGACGTCCCGGTGCACCAGGCCGCGTTCGTGCGCGGCCTGCAGCGCCTGGCCCGCCTGCTCCAGCATGTCCATCGTGTGATCGGTGTTGATCCGCCGTTCCCGAGCCAGGATCGCCGCCAGCGGCTCTCCCTCGACCAGCTCCATCACCAGGTAGGCGGTGTCCTCCGGACCGTCCGGGACCGCAGCGGTCTCACCGTAGTCGTGGACCGCTGCGATTCCCGGGTGGTTCAGCGACGCCGTGGTGCGGGCCTCGGTGCGGAAGCGGTGCAGGAACTCGGCGTCCCCGCACAGCTCGGCCTTGAGCACCTTGACCGCCACCGTCCGATCCAGCCGGACGTCCACCGCCTCCCACACCTCGCCCATACCGCCGACCGCGATGCGGCGGCCGAGGCGGTAGCGCTCGGCGAGTAACTGGCCGGTGGTCAGCACGGATCAGCCACCTCCCCGCAAACCGGCCCGGATGACCTCCCGGCCGATGGGGGCTGCCAGCGAACCACCGGTGGCCTCGTCGCCCTCGTCGCCGCCGTTCTCCACGATCACCGCGACGGCGATCGTGGGGTTGGCGGCCGGCGCGAACGCGACGTACCAGCCGTGCGGCCGGTCACCGGGGTCGCCGTGCTGAGCGGTACCGGTCTTCGAGGCGATCTCGATCCCGGTGATCTTCCCGGAGCCCTTGGTGTTCTGCTCCGACTTGATCATCATGTCGCGGATCTTGCCCGCGACGTCCGGCGAGACCGCCTGGCCGAGCTCCTCGGGCCGGAGGGAGTCGAGCTCCTCCATGTCGGGAGCCTTCGTCGAGCTCACCAGCTGCGGCTTCATCACCTTGCCGCCGTTGGCGATCGTCGCGGCCATCATCGCGTTCTGCATCGGCGTGACGCGCACGTCGCGCTGGCCGATGCCGCTCTGGTACAGCGACGCGCCGTCGGACATCGGGCCCAGGTCGGACTTGGCCACGCTCATCGGGATCTGCAGGTCCTGGCCGAAGCCGAACGACGCCGCGGTCTCCCGCAGCTTGTCCGCGCCGACCTTGCCCGCGATCTCGGCGAACGCGGTGTTGCAGGAGTGAGCCAGCGCGTCGGTCAGCGTGTTGCCCGCGCACTTCTTGCCGCCGTAGTTGGGCAGCTGGGTCGACGACTGCGGCAGCGTGATCGACGCGGCGTCCTGCACCTGGCTGTTCGGGCTGTACCCGTTCTCCAGCGCAGCAGCCGTGGTGATCAGCTTGAACGTCGAACCGGGCGGGTAGATCTCGGAGACCGCCCGGTTGGCCATCGGGTTGCCCTCGGCGTCGTTGAGCGCGTTCCACTGCTCGGCGACCTGGTTGTTGTCCGGGCCGGTGAGCTTGTTCGGGTCGTAGGACGGCGCGTTGACCATCGCCAGGATCTCGCCCGTCGACGGGTTCAGCGCCACCACGGAACCCTGGAAGCCCTTCTTCGTCAGCTGGTCGTAGGCGACCTGCTGCATCTCCGGCCTGATCGTCAGCTCGACGCTGCCGCCGCGCGGCGTGTTGCCGGTGATCATGTCCGACAGCCGGCCGAACGCCATGCTGTCGTCGGTGCCGTTGAGGATCTTGTCGTTGGCGCGCTCGATGCCGTTCGACCCGTAGAAGAACGAGTAGAACCCGGTGACCGGCGCGTACAGCGGGCCGTTCGGGTAGGTCCGCTGGAACTTGTAGCGGTCGTGCTCGATCGGCGTGGAGCTGGCCAGCGACTGACCGGACGCGATGATCTGACCGCGCTCCCGGGAGAACTCCTCCAGCTGGGTGCGCGTGTTGCGGGCGTCCTCGCGGTACTCGTCGGCCTTGATGACCTGGACGTAGGTCATGTTGCCCATCAGCAGCAGGACCATCGCCATCATGGCCAGCGCCACTCGGCGCAGCGGCTTGTTCATCGGGGACGCTCCACCAGTTCCGTGTGTGCTTCGGCGATCGGCGCCTGCTTCGGCTTGGGCTTGGCCGGGGCCTGCGGGCGGCGGGCCGCGTCGGACACCCGCAGCAGCAGCGCGATCAGCACGTAGTTGGCGAGCATCGACGAACCACCGGCCGCCAGGAACGGTGCCGTCAGACCGGTCATCGGGATCAGACCCGTCGAACCGCCGGCGACCACGAACAGCTGCAGCGCGATGGTGAACGACAGACCGCCGGCGAACAGCTTGCCGAAGGAGTCGCGCACCGCCAGCGCGCTGCGCAGCCCGCGCATCATCAGCAGCACGTAGACCAGCAGCAACGACATCAGCCCGATCAGGCCGAGCTCCTCGCCCAGCGCCGGGATGATGAAGTCGCTGAACGACAGCGGCGTGATGTTCGGCATCCCGCTGCCCAGACCCGAACCCGGGATGCCGCCGTGCGCCATCCCGAACAGGCCGGTGCGCAGCTGGTAGCCGGGGTCGGACTCGCCGTCGGCCACCCGCATCATCGGGTCGAGCCAGGTGTTCACCCGGACCTGGACGTGCGAGAACAGGTTGAAGGCGATGACGGCGCCCACCGCGAACATCGTCAGGCCGAGGCCGACCCACACCGCGCGCTCGGTGGCGATGTAGATCATCACCAGCACGATGCCGAAGAACAGCAGCGAGGTGCCCAGGTCCTTCTCCAGCACCACGATGCCGATCGACAGGACCCAGGCGACCAGCACCGGGCCCAGGTCACGCGGACGCGGCCAGTCCACGCCCAGGAACCGCTTGCCCGCCGTGGTGAACAGCTCGCGCTTGCCCACCAGGAACGAGGCGAAGAAGATCAGCAGCAGGATCTTGGCGAACTCGCTCGGCTGGATCGAGATGAAACCCAGGTTGACCCACAGCTTCGCGCCGTTGGCCTCCGAGATGCTCGCCGGCAGCACACCGGGCAGCGCCAGCAGCGCGATCCCGACGAAACCGCAGGTGTAGCCGTACTGCGCGAGCGTGCGGTGATCCTTCACCAGCCACAGGACGAGGATGAACATCGCCACGCCGGCGGTGGTGTAGAGGATCTGCTTCGGTGTGTACGGCGCCCCGACGACCGGGGCCAGGTCCAGCCTGTGCAGCATCACCAGACCGAGCCCGTTGATCAACGCCACCAGCGGCAGGATCAACGGGTCGGCGTACGGCGCGAAGTAGCGCACGCCGAAGTGCGCGGCGCCGTAGAGGATCAGGAACGCGACCCCGTAGAACAGCAGCTCACGGGTGAGGGTCTGCTCCTGCGAGACCTCCACCACGATCAGCGCCGCGGTCACGATGATCGCGGAGAAAACGAGCATGAACAGTTCGGTGCCCCGCCGAGTGTTGACTCGGGGGGCCCCGTTGACTGCTCCGGTCGTCGCGGCCGGTTCGGACATCAACTCACCGTCCGGCAGTTCACGCCAGGCTTCGGCTCCTCCGGTTGCAGCGGGGTGGCGTCCGCCGCCGAGGACTCCGGCGGCAGGGCCTGACCGGGCACCGGCGCACCCGGCGTGGGCTGCACCTGCGGCTGACCGGGAGGAGGCGGTGTCGGCGCACCCGGAACGGGGGCACCCGGGACGGGCGGAACCGTCGGCACCGAAGGCTCGGGCGTCTGGCACTCCGGCAGCAGCGCGGTCATCCGCAGCCGCCGCATCGCCTCCCGGGCCTCGGTGAGGCCGTTGACCTCGGTGATGCCGTTGCGCACGTCCGGGCGCTGCGCTTCCTGCAGGTCGTCCAGCGTGATCGGCTGGCAGTCCTTGGCGGAGTCCGGCGGGCAGGAGGTCTCGACCTGCCAGTTCAGCGCCACGCCCAGCGTGGATCCCTGAACGCCCTGGTAGATCACGACCTCATCGGCGCGGTTCACGCCGATGTAGTACTGGTTGAGCACCCACCAACGCCCAACCAGCGCGACAGCCGCCAACACGATGAGCACGCCGCAGGCCACCACCAGCGAGGTCAGCCAGCGCCGTTTGCGCGGCTTGTCCGCCGGAGGTGAGGTGGGCTCGAAACGCTTCGGCTGCGGCCGCGGCATGGTCACCGCGGAAGCGCGCGCTGCCGACGAATCGGGTTGCGGATGCTCATCGCCATTTCCCGCCGCACCCCCGACTATGGGGGCGTCGTCGCCGAACTCGACGTCGACGACGTCGGCGATGATCACGGTCACGTTGTCCGGACCGCCACCTTTGAGCGCCAGCTCGATCATCCGGTCCGCGCACTGCTGCGGATCCTGGATGCGCAGGGCTTCCGCCATCGTCTCCGTGCTCACCGGGCCGGTCAGGCCGTCGGAGCACAGCAGGTAGCGATCGCCCGCGCGAGCTTCGCGGATCGCCAGGCTCGGTTCCACCTCGTGGCCGGTCAACGCGTGCAGCAGCAGCGAGCGCTGCGGGTGGTTGGCGGCCTCCTCCTCGGTGATCCGGCCTTCGTCGATCAGCGACTGCACGAAGGTGTCGTCGTGGGTTATCTGGGTCAGCTCGCCGTCGCGGACCAGGTATGCGCGGGAGTCACCGATGTGCACCAGACCCAGCTTGCTGCCTGCGAACAGCACAGCGGTGAGGGTGGTGCCCATCCCGTCCAGCTCCGGGTCGTTGGCCACCAGCTCGGCGATCGCGCTGTTGCCGTCCAGCACCGCACCGCGGAGCTGTCCGAGCAGGTCGTCACCTGGCTCGTCATCATCCAACGGCGCCAACGCCGCGATGACGACCTTGCTGGCGACCTCACCGGCGGCATGTCCACCCATGCCGTCCGCGAGGGCGAGTAGTCGTGGGCCGGCATAGACCGAGTCCTGGTTGTTGGAGCGCACCAGGCCGCGGTCGCTGCGGGCTGCGTAGTGAAGGACGAGGGTCATGAGCGCAGCTCGATCACCGTCTTGCCGATTCTGATCGGAACGCCGAGCGGGACCTTGGTCGGCCCCGTGACCTTCGCCCGATCGAGGTATGTGCCGTTAGTGGAGCCTAGATCCTCCACGTACCAATCGGAGCCGCGAAGCGACAACCGAGCGTGCCGGGTCGACGCGTAGTCGTCGTCCAGCACCAACGTGGAGTCATCGGCTCGGCCGATCAGGATCGGCCGGCCGTCCAGGGAAATGCGCGTGCCGGCGAGAGCGCCGTGCGTCACCACCATCTGGCGGGGCGCCTTGCTCTTGCCCCGGGCTTTGCCCGGGGCCCGACTCGCACCTGGCATCGGGACTCGCATCCCCGACGCGGAGTAGAGATCTGAACGAACCACGCGAAGCGCAGCCAGCACGAACAACCAGAGCAGGGCGAGAAACCCTGCTCTGGTCAGCTGAATAACCAGCTCCGGCACTTGTTGTGAACGCTCCTACTCGTATTCGGGGATCGGCGAACCGCGCTCAGCCCTGCTGGGCGCGGAAGACCAGGGACGAATGCCCGACCCTGATCACGTCACCATCTGCCAACTGCCAAGTCTGCACCGGAGTGCCGTTCACCGTGGTGCCGTTTGTCGAACCGAGATCAGCCAGCATCGCGCTCTGACCATCCCAGGTGATCTCGATGTGCTTGCGCGAGACCCCCGTGTCGGGAAGGCGGAACTGGCCCTCCTGTCCGCGGCCGATGATGTTCGAGCCCTGCTGCAGCGTGTACGAGCGGTTCGAACCGTCGTCCAGGTGCAGCGTGGCGGTCATCTGACCACGAGGACCACCGGCCGGGTAACCGCCCGGTGCGCTCTGCGGGTAGCCACCGCCGGGCTGGCCATAGCCGCCCTGGTCCGGGAAACCGCCCGGAGCGCTCTGCGGGTAGGCACCACCCGGCTGGCCGTAGCCCTGGTCGAAGCCAGGCTGCTGCGGGTAGCCCTGGTCGAATCCCTGCTGGGGCTGGCCGTAGCCCTGGTCGAAACCGGGCGGCTGTGCGTAGCCCTGGTCATAACCCTGCTGCGGCTGGCCGTAACCCTGGTCGTAGCCGGGCTGCGGCGGCTGGCCGTAGCCCTGGTCGAATCCCTGCTGCGGCGGCTGGCCGTAGCCCTGGTCGAAACCGGGCTGCTGCGGCGGCTGGCCGTATCCCTGGTCGTAGCCGGGCTGCTGTGCGTAGCCCTGGTCGTAGCCGGGCTGCGGCGGCTGGCCGTACCCGCCCTGCTGGTCGTATCCGGGCTGCTGACCGTAGCCCTGCTGCTGGCCGTAACCCTGCTGGTCGTAGCCGGGCTGCTGACCGTAGCCGTAGTTGGGGTCCTGGCCTTGGCCGTATCCCTGGTCGTAGCCGTACTGCCCCTGCTGGTTGTACGGATCTCCCTGGGGGTAGTGGCCTGGTGGCTGGCTCATGGGTCGGTCTCCTGCGGTACGCGGTTGTGTCGGCCGTCGAGTTACATCGGGGTCGACGGTCGAACTGATTCGAAACTGTCCCGTGTGCAGCGTTTCAGAGCGCTCCAGGGAGACTACGACGTCACCATATGTGTCCCACCCCTGCTCGGTGAGGTGCTCTTGAACGCAGTCGGCGAGGAGGTCCGTCACCCGGTCCTCATCACCGGTGAGCCGATCATGGTCCGACGGGCTCAGTTGCACAACGTAGTGGTTACAAGCGAGCAACCGACCACCGGCAAGCTCCCTGACCTTCAGCTCGGCATCGCGCTGCAAGGCCTGGGCGACTTCCTGCGGAACTACGTTCCCGCCGAACACGCGCGCAAAGCCATTACCGACGATGCCTTCGATCCGGCGCTCAAAGCGCTGCACGAGGCCCACGGCAATATCCCTCCACGCGTACGACTTCTGCCGACCATCGTATCTGGGCCCACGGCCCGAGACACCGCCCTGCTCCCAACTTCCTGACCCCCCTGCGCAGACCCCTCTCAGGGCCGTGCTAATCTTCTTTTCGCCAACAGGGCAGCAGGGAAAAGCGAAAGCTCACCCCGGTTCCCAGCGGTGAAAAGCGGCAAGTTAAGCTTCTCATCGTGCCACGGGCGAGTGGCGGAATGGCAGACGCGCACGGTTCAGGTCCGTGTGTCCGAAAGGACGTGAGGGTTCAACTCCCTCCTCGCCCACTTCGAAGGCCCCACCGGCTCATGCTTCGCCGGTGGGGCCTTCTTCGTCTTCTTGTGGGGGGTCGAACCCCCATGCCCCCCACGGTGCGGCTGAGCGCGTTCTTGCTGGTCGTCGCCTTGGTTCTGCTCCGGCCTGCTCACGTGAAACCTCGTGCCAGCCTTCGGCCCCGGGCTTCTGGTCCTCGCTGCGTCTGCTTCTTCCTCCTCGTGCCCTCTCCTTCTGGTGGCTCGTTCCTGGTTGGTTTGGGGGTGTTTGTGGGGTTCAGCGTTGAGCGAAATCTTTTCGTGATCTTTCTTGGTGTTGGGTGGATCTTGTGCTGGGGTGGGGGAGTCCGGCTGGGGGGTTGTGGCTCGGAGGTGGCCTCGTGGCGGGAAACAGTCGGGATCCTGGGCGGTCGGTGACCGCTCGCGCCTTGAGCGTGCTGACCGCCTTCGACGCGGAGCACCCTCGGCTGACCTTGACGGCCATCGCGCAGCGGGCCGACATCCCGCTGGCCACCGCGCACCGGCTGGTGCGCGAGCTGGAGCTCTGGGGTGCGCTGCAGCGCGACCCCGACGGGAGGTACGTCATCGGGCTGCGGCTGTGGGAGATCGGTCTGCTGGCCCCGGTGAACGGGCGGCTGCGCGAAGCCGCGCTGCCCTACATGCAGGAGCTGTGCGAAACGACTCACGACAACGTGCACCTGGCGGTCCGCGACGAACTCGACGCCGTGTACGTGGAGAAGCTCACCACGCCCAGGGCTGTGCCGATCGTCTCCAGGACCGGTGGACGGCTGCCGCTGCACGCGACCGGGGTCGGCAAGGTCCTCCTCGCGCACGCGCCCGCGAGCGTTCTGCACTCCTGCTGCGAGACCGGGCTCTCCCGGCACACCGCCTACACGATCACCGAGCCCGGCCGGCTCGGCCGCGAGCTGCAGGGCGTGCGCACGCGCGGCTACGCCTCCGCCAACGAGGAGATGACGCTCGGGAACTGCTCGGTGGCCGTGCCCGTCCACGACACCTCGGGAACGGTCGTCGCGGCGCTCGGCGTGGTCGCCCACAGCGTCCGGGCCGACGTCGCCCGGCTCGTCCGCTCGCTGCTTCCCGCGGCCGACGGCATCCGGCAGCGGTTGGCCGAGGACGAACGGGTCAACCTCGACGCGCTGCAGCGGTGAATAATCTTCCGCTTACTGGTCGAATAATCCGTCAACTGTACATTTGTGCAGGTCGCGTGACCGGCGCAGATATCATGCGGGGATTTTCCAGGCCATGAATGATGGGCGGAAGGCGTTGTCGTGCGGGTGTCGGGTAGGGATCACCTGTTTGGCCGCATGGCGGGGCTGAAGCCCCGATGTCATTCGTCGACCGGTCACCGACAGCTGCCCGCCGCCGATCGCAGCGACCCCCGATGAGCAGCGCAGAACCGCCTCGAAGCTGTTTTAGTCAACGTGGCCCCCGCACCGGTGGCCGGGGGAAGTTGAAGACGCGGAGTGCACGTAGCGCGAGGGAGGCGGAACGCTGTGACCGCAATGCCGGGACATGCCTGGTCCGAAGACGAGCTCAGAGCCTGCTCGACCACGCAGGTCCGGTCCCCGCTGGGGCAGGCCGCCTCCATGGGCCGGCTCGCACAGCGATCGGTGGACGCGATGGGCTGGACCGGCAGCGTGCTGCCGCCGGTCAAGTTGCTCGGACGCCAGATCATCGCCACCGCGGAACTGGTGCCCGACGCCCACGCCGAACGCCTGGTCTTCGCCAGCGGTCCGGTCCTGGACCGCGCGGAGATCGCCACCTGGGTCTGGCCCGAGATGGACGGCCGGGTGCCACCGCCCGCGGCCCGCATCACCGGAGTCCTCGCGCCGGCGCGCCACTGGCGCACCGCGCTGACCGCCGCGGTGCCGTTCGCCCGCTTCGTCAACGCCGCGATCGTCGTGCCGCGCAGCGTGGCCGTCGCGCCGGACTTCGCCGAGACCTGCCTGATCCGCGCCCGCCAGTTCGGCATCGCGGTGCTCAGCGCCGACGGTGACGACGTGCGCGAAGAGCTCCCGGGGCACGGCCTCGACGACGCGCCGCCGGTCGAGCACACCGCGGTCTCGCGATGGGTGAACGAGGTCGTCTACCAGCAGCTGCTGTCGGCTGAAGCCCCGGCGCCGTCGCGCAGCTGAAGGCCCCTGGGGGCCGCAGTTCCAGTTGGACCGGGGGGCTTCAACTGGAACTGCACTTACAAACCGGTGGGCGGGGGGTCGCCTGCTGGAGGGGGAGAGAAGCGGACGGATGCCCGCCCGGACCACGCTACCGCGCAGCGTGGGCGGGCTCCGTCCGCCGACTTCGCTCGAGGCTTCTCGCGGAGTTGTCCACAGGTGTGTCCACAGGTGGGTTATCCCCAGAAATCCGGAGTTGTCCACAGGCCGTGCTTGAACGGTTGAGCAACGGCATCCGGCATACCGTGGGGGCATGCGCATCGTCATCGCCGGAGCCCACGGGAAGATCGCTCGGCCGCTCGGCCGACTGCTCTCCGAACGGGGCGATCAGGTCCTCGGAATCATCCGCAACCCCGACCACGCGGCCGACCTCGAAACCGACGGAGTCGAGCCCCTGGTGCTCGACCTGGAGACCGCCGGAGCGGCGGAGCTGGCGGGCCGGCTGTCCGGAGTGGACGCCGCCGTCTTCCTCGCGGGAGCGGGCCCGGGCAGCGGTGCTCCGCGCAAGGACACAGTGGACCGCGGAGCCTCCGCCCTGCTCGCGGATGCCTGTCAACAGGCGGGAATTCGACGCTTCGTGCAGGTGAGCTCGATGGGCACCCGCACCCCCAACCCGCCCGACGTGGACCCGGTGTTCGGGGCCTATTTGGACGCCAAGCGGGCGGCCGAGGAAGACCTGCGGAGCCGCGATCTCCAGTGGACGATCCTGCGCCCGGGACGGCTCACCGACGACGAGCCCACCGGCCGGGTGACGCTCGCCGAGGAGGTCGGTCGGGACGAGGTCACGCGCGGCGACGTGGCCGCCGTTCTGGTGGCCCTCCTGCGCGAACCGGGGACCGCCGGACGGGCTCTGGAACTCGTCGGCGGTGACGTTGCGATCACCGACGCGGTGCGTGCCGCGGCGAGGTAATCAGTTCGGGTTATCCACAGGCCCCAGGACGCGGTCCAGGTACGAGTTGTGGAAGATCCCGCCGGGATCCACCGAGGCGCGGACCTGCCGAAACTCGTTGAACCGAGGGTAAATGCCGGATAACGCCGCCGCGTCCAGGCGGTGCATCTTCCCCCAGTGCGGTCGCCCGCCCGCGTCCCGGGCGATCGCCTCGAAGGCGTCGAAGAAGTGCCGGTAGGGCATTCCCAGGAACTGGTGCACCGCGACGTAGCCGGTGTCGCGGCCGTGAGCGGTGGACAGCCACACGTCGTCGGCCCGGGCGACCCGCACCTCCACCGGGAACATCACCGGGTCGGCCAGCCGCCCGGCGACCTCGCGCAGTTCGCGCACCACGTCCGGGACGACCTCGCGGGGGAAGGCGTACTCGGTCTCCACGAACCGGATCCGGCGCGGCGTGGTGAACACCCGGAACGAGCGGTCCTGGTAGCTCCGGGCCGACCAGGTCGCGGCGCAGAACCGGTTCAGCGGCCGGACCAGCGCGGGAACGGTTTTCCCGATCCCGCAGACCGCGCCGAACAGGCGGTTCTCCATCACCTCGTACTCCGCGAAGTGCCGCACGGGGTGCAGCGGGCGCGGCGGTCCCGGATGCCGGTTGTTGCGCTTGACCATGGCGTTGCGGCTGTGCGGGAACCAGTGGAACTCGAAGTGGTCGTTGCCCTCGGCGAGCCCGTGGAAGTCGGCGAGCACCTCCTCCAGCGGCGCGGGGCGTTCCTCGGCCGCGAGCGTGAACGCCGGGACGCAGCGCAGCGTCACGGTGGTGATCACGCCGAGCGCGCCCAGGCCGAGCCTGCCCGCGGCGAACAGCTCGGGGTTCTCGGTCGCCGAGCAGCGCACCTCGGTGCCGTCGGCGAGCAGCAGTTCCAGCGCCTCCACCTGCGTGGCCAGACCGCCGAGACCGGCTCCGGTGCCGTGCGTTCCGGTGGAGATGGCGCCGGCGATGGTCTGCTGGTCGATGTCGCCGAGGTTGGCCATCGCCAGGCCCAGCGAGTCGAGTTCGGCGTTGAGCACGTGCAGCGGAGTGCCGCCGTGCGCGGTGACCAGGCCGGTCGACGGGTCGGCGTGGATGATCCCCGACCAGTGCCGGAGGTCCAGCGCCACACCGGATTCCGGCGAGGCCACGGCGGAGAAGGAGTGCCCGGACCCGATCGGCCGCACTCGCAGCCCCTCCCGGGTCGCGGCGCGGATCGCTTCGGCGGCTTCGGCGGTGTCTCGCGGGGCGACGACCCGCGCCGGCTGCGCGGTGGTCGTGCGGCCCCAGTTGGTCCACGGCCGTGCGGTGGCCGGATCACGCTGCATGCCGGGCCTCCAATGGGTGAGGTGGTCTGCGCGATGGGCTGAAGTTATGTGAAACCGATTCACATAACAAGGCCCATCGGCATACGGTTGGCGGCGTGCGCCGGATCGACGAGATCACCAGCGAAATCGAGGCACCGTTCGTAGCGGTGGACTTGGCAGCCTTCGACCACAACGCCCAGGACATGGTGCGCCGCGCGGCCGGTGTGCCGATCCGGATCGCCACGAAATCCGTCCGGTGCCGGGAGCTCATCGCCCGCGCGCTGCGGATCGACGGTTACTCGGGCCTGATGTGCTACTCCCTGGCCGAAGCCCTGTGGCTGCACGGCGAAGGCCTCAGCGACGACATCCTGGTCGCCTACCCGAGCGCGGACCGCTCCGCGCTGCGGGAGCTCGCCGCGAACCCGTCCGCCGCGGCGGCGATCAGCATCATGGTCGACTCGACCGACCACCTGGACCTCATCGACGCCGCGGTCGGGCGCGACCGGCCGGACATCCGGCTGTGCGTCGAGGTCGACGCCTCGTGGCGGCCGGTGCCCGGGGTGCACATCGGCACCCGACGGTCCCCGCTGCACACCCCGGCGCAGGTGCGGCGGTTCGCCGAAGCCGCTCAGCGGCGCGCGGGATTCGAGCTGGTCGGGCTGATGGCCTACGAGGGCCAGATCGCCGGCCTCGGCGACGCCCCTCCCGGCAGGCCGCTGCGCGGGGCGCTGCTGCGCGGCATCCAGCGCCGCTCCGCCGCCGAGCTGGCGCAGCGGCGCGCGGCGGTGGTGCGCGAGGTCCGCGAGGTCGCGGATCTGGAGTTCGTCAACGGCGGCGGCACCGGCAGCCTGGAGCGGACCGCGGTGGAGGACGGGATCATCACCGAGGTCGCGGCGGGTTCCGGGCTGATCGGCCCGACCTTGTTCGACGCCTACCGCGCTTTCCAGCCGCGGCCGGCCGTGCTCTACGCCTTGCCGGTCGTGCACCGACCGGCAAGGCGCATCGCGACGTTGTTCGGTGGCGGCTACATCGCTTCGGGACCGCCCGGGGCGGACCGCGTCCCGGCACCGCACTGGCCGTGCGGTCTGGATCTTCTGGGGGCCGAGGGTGCCGGTGAGGTGCAGACACCGGTGACCGGTGCGCCGGCGCACGGCCTGCGCATCGGGGACCGGGTCTGGTTCCGGCACGCCAAGGCGGGGGAGCTCGCGGAGCGGTTCAACCGGTACCACCTGGTCGACGGCGGGGTCTGGGCCGTCGAAGAGGTGCCGACCTATCGGGGGGAGGGCAGGTCGTTCGGGTAACTCGGCATGATCGTCCGCTCGACCACCGTCGAGCTCATCCGCTCCCCTTGGGTGATGCGGTTGGACAGGTATCCGCGGACCAGGTCCTTGGCCTCGGCCAGCACGGCCTGGTCGCCGTTGGGGTCGCGCCGGAACGCCAGGTGCAGCACGGCGTCCGCGGCTTCGACGGCCACGGTCAGCGGCAGGGCGAGGTCGGCCGGGTCGAGCTGGAATTCCTCGGCGATCAGCCCGGTCAGCTTCTCGGCGATGACCGCGTTGTTGTCCTTGCTCGGATCGAGCAGTCGCAGGTCGACCACGTCGCCGAAGTGCAGCCGGCTGAACGCCGGGACTTCGCGGTGCATGGTCAGGTAGGTGTCGAAGACCGCGTCCACGGCATCCCACCAGTGCGCGAGTTCCAGTTGCTCGAAGCGGCTGGACACGGTCCGCACGAAGCGGTCCAGGTTGCGCAGCGTCAGCTCCTGCACGACGGCGCGCTTGTCCGGGAAGAACTGGTACAGCGATCCGACCGCGACTCCGGCCCGTTCCGCGATGAGGGTGGTTGTTAATCCGTCGTAGCCCACCTCGTCGATGAGGGCTGCCGTGGCGGCGAGCATCTTCTCCACGCGTTGGGCACTCCGCTGCTGCACGGGCTTGCGCCGCAGCGGTGCTATTTCTGCAGGCAATGCGACTCCCTGTGTTTTGGAGTTGTGCCGACCAGTCTGCTGCTGCGCCGACATCCGTGCGTATCGGACATGCCGCCAACCCCGTCAGGCGAAAGGGTGAATTCGTTGGGCGTCACTTGACCTAGGCCAAGTGTTACATCCCAAGCGGGTGAAAACCCCATTCGGCCTGGTGATCCGTGAGCGTTACAGGAAACCGGTATGCATTGAGTCATGTTGTCAACGCGGAGGGTCGCTATCTAGTGTGACGAGAGTCGTCATTCTCCGTGACAGAAGGGTCATTGTGGGTTACTGCACGGCTGCCCCACGTTCGCTCGCCGCACCCGGATTCCCTCGCCGGTGTGCCGAGACCGTCCGCTCGGCCCCGTGACGGCCCGGGAAGCGGTGACGGCTCGACAGGCGGAGGCGGACCTGCCGTTGCTGGCGGAGGACTCCGCGCAGGACTGGCCGGTGGACGGGCTCCCGGCCCCGGGACCGTGGCGCCTGCTCACCGTCGCCGAGGCGAACGACCTGCTCACCGCCGGGGGCTACGGGCTCTGGGTCGAGCAGGCTCGCGACGGTGATCTGCTGCTGGCCGGTGTCGGCACCGGAATCCCGCTGGGCGCGGAGGCGACCTGGGCCGACCTGTACCGCGCGCTGGTCCGATTACGGCGGACCCGGAGCGTGTTCGACGCGGCGTGGCTGAACCGGCTGACCGGGTCGCTGACCCCGGAGCGCACCGCGCAACCGCGGGTCACCGAGGTTCCGGCCGAGCGCGTCGACCTGGTCTGCGGCGCCGATCGCGAGCTGGCGCACCGGGTGCTCGCCTCGCTGCGCGGCCCCGGGACCGGGCCGAAGGTGCCGTTCCCCGAAGCCGGGGTGACCGTCGGCCGACGGGAACGCGCCGTGCGCGTGCAGGCCATCGACTCCCGTGACCAGGCGTTGCGCGCGCTGCGCGGCTGGGAGCGGTTGGCCTCGGTCGTCGCAGGCGACCCGGAACTGCGGATGCACTGCGCCACCCAGCCGGTGCCGGGCGCGGTGGTCGACACCGGCACCGGGACGACCGCGCTGCTGCGGGTCATCGACCCGGCCCCCGCGCACCCCAGGCATCCGGGCGGCACGATCGCCGCCGACCTCGACGCGCTGCTGCACCCCGACTCCGACGGCGCCCCGAAGCTGCTGCGCGTCGTGCTGGACAACCGGTTCGCGCGCCGCGAGGACGAGCTCGACCACTTCCTGGAGCACTTCGTGCGGCCGCTGCTGCGGGTGTTCCGGCTGGCGCTGGACACCCACGGCCTCGGCCTCTTCGCGCTGGACGAGACGGGTTTCGCCGTCGAGCTCTCACCGGAGTTGCAGGCCACCGGCCGGATCGTGGTCACCGACCACGAGCGGATCACCGCCGAGCCGAGCCGCGCGGAGGTCACCACCGGGGTCCGGGCGCTGGTCAGCACGCTGGAACGGCTGGGCGAGGGCTTCGCCTCGCTGCGCGCCGGTGACCGCGGTCGCGAGGTGCGCGACGCGGTGCGGCGGGTCATCGGCGAGGAGCTGCGCTACCTCGCGCCGCACACCGCCGAGCTGCTCTCCGGTGAGCAGCCGCTGCAGAGCTACGCGCACACCGTCCCGGAGGGCCAGGACAGCGTGCTCAAGTCGGTCCTCGACCGCGTCCAGCAGGGCACCCGCGAGCGCCGGTGGAACCCGGACGCGCCGCGTCCCGCCGTGGTCATCGACGTCGACCTGTGCGGGCTGATCCCGTTGCAGCGGATCACCGACGCGGCCCGCGCCATCTCGGGTCCTCGGCCGGGCGCGCCCGGCGGCATCCTCGAGCTGGCCGGTCCGGCCACGCTTCCGGTGCTGCCGACGCACCTGCCCGAGAGCTGGGAGAACTTCGTGCGCTGCTCGGGGCTCGGGGAGCGCTACCCGGCGGTGGACTGGGACGGGCTGCGCGGGGATTTCCTCCGCGCCTTCCAGTCCCGGCCGCGCGAGCGGTTGCGCACCGACAGCGTCAACGCCGGTCTGGCCCGGTTCGTCTGGGACGTCCAGGACGCCGGTGGTCAGGTGGTGCTCTGCACGGCCCGCAAGGAGCGGTTCCGCGGGATCACCGCCGAGCTGCTGGCCGAGGCCGGCGTGCCGGACGCGACGCTGCTGGTCGTGCCGAGCGAGGTCTCCCGGCCGATCGCCGAGGTCAAGGCGGAGCGGATCCGCGCCCTCGGTGTGGACGTCGTCGCGGTCTTCGACGACGAGGGGGAGAGCAGGGCCGCGGTGCGCGCCGAGTTCGGTGACGCGCTGCCGGTCGCGGTGGAGATCCCGGGCCTGGCCGCGCAGCGGCGGCCGGACGCCCCGGCCGCCGACGACGCCGCGGTGATCGCCACCTTCGAGACGCGGCCCAGCGCACCGGGCGGGCCCAAGCTGTCCAACACGCACTCCCTGGAGGAGCTGCAGATCGGCGCGATGCGTCGGAACCGGCTGGCCGGCCGTTGGGCGGTGCACCTCACCGAGGGCGAGACGCAGTCCATCGTGGACTCGATCGTCGCCGACACCGACCGGGCCGCGCAGCGCACCGGCCGCGGCGCGATCGCGAAGTTCGGCCTGGACGAGGAACCGGACGACGTCGAGCGGGTGCTGGCCGCGCTGCACCACGTGCTGACCCGCAAGCAGTTCATCAAGGGTTCGCGCGCCAACTACCGGCTCGCCGACCTCAAGCGCGACGCCGAAACCCCGGTGCGCGCGGGGGAACCGATCGACGTCGTGCTGCTGGGGTTCCCGGTCAAGCAGTGCCTGAACCGGCTCAAGGCGTCCGGCCCGCTGCCGGACCTGGCGGAGCTGGGCGCGATGGCGCGGCTGCGCGAGATGCAGCGCGCGGTCGCGGCCGTGTACCCGCCGGGACTGCACTTCAACATCCTCACCGACGGCAGGCACTTCCGGAGCAGGCCGGCCGCGATCGCCGACGCCTACCAGCGGAAGCTGCGCGAGTACGTGGATCTCGTCGGCATCGGGGACCGGACGACGGTGGCCGACATCGACGAGGTCGCCGAGCAGCGGCTCGGGCCGGGCCTGCCCGCCGAGCGCGCCCGCCGGATCGCGAACTACCGGAAGCTGCTCAGCGATCGGCTGCGCGACTTCGACATCACCGACAACCCGTTGCGCACGCTGGAAGCGGTGCACGACTGGTCGATGTCGGAGACGGAGTTCGCGCCGCACGTGATCGGTCTGTTGCGGGAAATCCTGATGTCGCTGGTGTACTCGGTCCCGGTGACGGTCCCGGCCGGCACCGATCGGCTGGAGTGGTCGGCCGCCCTGTACGCCGACATCTACAACGTCAGCGATCCCAGCGCCTCCGCCGAGGTCCGGCAGGGACGACGCGCGGTGCTGCGCCGCGCGTGGCACACGGTCATCCGCTACATGGCGACGATGCAGGTGGACGAGGAGTTCGGCTACGAGCGGATGTTCCCGAACCGGGTGCGGTTGACGCTCAGCGCGGTCCGGCAGGGCTGCCTCGGATTCACCTACCTCGGCGGTTCGGGCCTGCTCCCCTGGCAGGGGACCGGCGTCCTGGACCCGCGCGGCCACGTGGCGATCGACTTCGCCATCTCGCTGCTGGACCAGGGTTTCGTCCCGGTCTACTCACCACTCCTGGGCCCGCGCCAACCCTGGGCCATGGTCCCCGCAGACCGCACCCAGCTCATCGAACCCTCGAACGTCCCCACCCCACGCGGAGTGTCACCCCGAGAAGGTGTGCGCCTGGAACCGGACTTCGCCGAAAGGGCAAGGCTCCGCAGGAAGTAGAAACGCACCAATCACGGTCAGGCAACCGGCGAAGCCGGTTTCTCCTCACCCCACCCGAGCAACCGGCACCGCCGCGGGTTCTGAGGTGGTTCTCCTGTGAGGGCGCCTCGACGCCGTGTATTGGCTACATAGGTCGGGGCGCCCGGAGCAGGAGGACCACCTCAGAACCCGCTTCCCGCACCGCCCCGCAGGCCGACCACAGAGTCGTGCCAGTGAGCAGAACCCAAGACCCAACGGCGACACACCCGAACCAGACCGGCATCGAGAACGACCCAACACTCCACGAATGAGGAAAGGCCCTGGGCGCGAGTCGGGGAGGTCGCGTCCAGGGCCTTTTCCACCTCCGGGCCGTCCGGGGAAACGGTGATCCGGAGTGGTTGGAGTCCGCGGACCGGTACCGGTCGGGGGAGGGGAGTGCGTCAGCACCGGCCCGCGGAAGTCTTGTGTTGTCACAGCGGTGGAGCTTGGTGGCGGCCGACTCGCGTTGGCCGGGGTCGGGGATTCGCGACTAAGCGCTCATCGGCCGCCACCTGGCGGTTGCTCGGTCCCGGGTCGGGGAGGAGGTGCTGCTGTCCGGGTCCGAGTCCGCCGGCTTACGGCACCGGCGTGGCCGGCTGCAAAGCGTGCGCCGGTCGCAGGTGCCGTGCGGGACGGGGTGCGAGGGCTCCTGCTACCAGGTGTTCGTAGGCCGACTCCCACACCGAGCACGGTGCTTTCGTTGGGCGTCGACGTCCGGAGCACTCTGGGCAGTTGCCCTTCTCGTCGGCTTCGTGCGCGGTGAGCAGCGCCCGCCATCCCGCGGTCAGCCGCGGGAGTTCGGAGCGCGCCACGGAGAGCAGGGAGGAGGCGTCCGCGCGGTCGGCGAGCTCGGAAAGAACATCGAGCCGCTCACGCACCGCGCTGCGCAACACCTGCCCCAGGACCTCGTCCATGAGACGTCCACCGTCACTTTCTCGCCTGCGTTGCGGCATCCCGCAACGCCATCGACAACTGACCTGCACCACGGCTTTCGAGTTCCGCGGCGTGGCCGGGCGGTCCGACGAGCACCACCTTGTCCCTGTTGACGAGCACGGCCAGGTTCCGATGCGCGTTCGCGACATCGCGGCAGTCGACGTGCCACCAGCGACGGCGGTCGGCGGGTGCCGGAACGTGCGGGGTTCCGTCACCCTCCTGCCGCGAGTTCGTCGCTCGAATGTCCATCGCCTGTGCCCCAGATCCCGTCTGTGCTCGCTGCTTGCTGATGACTACATTGATGCCTGGCGGTCGCTTCGCCTAGAGGACAGGCGACGACCGGACCGAAGGCCGCGACGAGCGGTAAGCGGACTTCACCGCAACCGATCACCTCTACCGATACGGGCTTCACCGAGTTGCCGCAGTGCGCTTACTCTGCGAACAACGCCCGTTTGAGAGCGTCAGGGGGTCAAATGAACATCATCGGATCTGGCGGCTCGCCCGTTACTCCCGACGTCTGGAACGAGCGGGAGATGCGGGATGCGCTGGCCCGGAGGGACGTCAGCGAGGTCTACCGGCAACTGCGCCGGCACGGGGTCTCGCAGCGGCAGATCGCCGCCTCGACGGGCCAATCCCAGTCCGAGGTGTCCGAGATCCTCAAGGGTCGGCAGGTCATGGCGTATGACGTGCTGGCCCGAATAGCCGACGGGCTCGGCATCCCGCGGGGCTACATGGGCCTCGCCTACGACGGGGCGACCGCCATGCGGGTCGCGAAAGCGACGAACGCCCTGGAAGCTGAGGAGGACGAATCGGTGAAGCGTCGGAAGTTCCTGTCCCACGCGGCCGCGGTGACCATGGGCGCCGCGGTGTTCGGCACCGAAGACAGCGCTTGGGCGCCCGCCAACGCCCAGACTCCGGCTCCGGCGCGCATCGGCATGACCGATGTGCAGCAGATTCAGGCCGCCACCAAGGCCCTGCGTGACCTCGACTACCGATACGGCGGCGGCACCTGCCGCGACGCCGTGGTCGCCCAGCTTTCGTGGGCCCAGCAGCTGCTGGACTCCACCTCCAGCGATCCCGTCCGCAAGCAGCTGTTCGTGGCGCTGGCGGACATGCACAGCCTGGCCGGCTGGACCTCGTTCGACGTGGGCCTGCTGGACCCGGCGCGCAGCCACTTCGGCCGCGCACTGGAGTTCGCCAAGCGCGCCGACGACGACAGCCTCGTGGCCAGCGTGCTGTACCGGATGGGCCGGGTCTACCTGCACTACCAGGAGCCCAACGAGGCGTTGAAGCTGTTCCAGCTGGGCCAGATCGCGGCCCAGGAATCGGGTTCTTCGCTGACCGTCGCGGTGCTGTGCGCGAACGAGGCGTGGGCCTACGGGATGCTCAACAAGCCCGACCAGGTGCAGAAGATGGTGGGCCGCACCAAGGACGAGTTCGCCCGCGCCAACGTGGACGACGCTCCGGACTGGGTCCGCTTCTTCACCGAGAACGACCTGCACGGCATGATCGGCTCCGCGCACGACGCGCTGGCGGTGTTCGATCCCAAGAAGCACGCCTCGATCGCGGTCGCCGAGACCATCAAGTGCAACGAGGCCTATGGCGCGGACATGCAGCGGACCCACGTTTTCGGGTTGAGCCTGCAGGCAACCAACCACTTCCGGGCCGGCGACGTTCAGGAGGGCCTGAAGGTCGGGCGTCGTGCGCTGCAGTTCGGTGAGCGCGTGAAGTCCGCCCGGGTCGCCGACCGGCTCAAACCACTGGAGCTGGAAGCGGGCAAGAACCGGGCCAACTCGGATTCCCGTGACCTCTTCGAGGAAGTCCGGCGGTTCCGCCAGGCGTGAGGTCGCCCCGATCTGCGGGTGCGACCGGCCGGCGACGTCGGTGTTGAGAACATGAGCATGAAGACATACCAGGTTCAACAGGGTCAAAGCGTCCCCCCGGAGCTGGAACTGGCGCTGACCGAGATCTGCGAGACCGTCGGCCTGAACCCGCGTGGCGCTCGGCTGATCAGGTGCATCAACAACGGGGTTTTCCTGCTTCGGGACGAACCCGTGATCGTTCGCGTCGTGCTGTCCTCGTCGTTCGCCCACCGGGCGCGCACCGCCGTCGAGGCCGCGCACTGGCTCGCGATGCACGGGGTGCCCGCGGTGCGGTTGCTCCCGGGGGTGGAGCAACCGGTCAACTCCGGTGCGCACTGCGGGACGCTGTGGCAGTTCGTGCCCGAGGAGGGCCGGGTGCCGGGCAGCGCCGATCTGGGGAATCTGCTGCGCCAGATGCACTCCCAGCCGCTCGCCGAGGAGACGTTCAAGCCCTGGCGGCCGATGGCCGACATCCGGCGTCGGCTGAACGACGCGGTGGACATCGACCCGGAGGACCACGCGTTCCTCCAGCAGCGGTGCGATTACCTGGAGGAGCAGCTCGACGGGCTGGAGTTCCCGCTGCCGCGCGCGGTCATCCACGCCGACGCCCACCTGGGCAACGTGATCGGTGGTCCGGACGGCCCGCTGCTGTGCGATTTGGACTCGCTGTGCATCGGGCAGCCCGAGTGGGACCTGACGCCGATCGCGGTGGGCAGCCTGCGGATGGGCTATCCGGCCGAGTGGCACCGCGAGCTGGCCGACGCCTACGGCTTCGACATCACGTCGTGGGAGGGCTTCCCGGTGCTGCGCGAGCTGCGCGAACTCAAGATCACCACCGGGGTGCTGCCGATCCTGCGCACCAATCCGAGCGTGCGCGAGCAGCTGAGCTGGCGGCTGCGCACGATCCGGGAAGGCGATCTGGACACCCAGTGGGCGCCGTACAGCTGACGTCTCGTGTGGACGGAAGCATCCACTGACGCTTCCGGTCCAACCTTGATGCGTCCGATAGGGCGTTCTTGGTCGGTTTGCGGTGCCTTTCTGGTCGGTTTTGGTTACAGGATTCGACCTGAAGGGGTAAACCATACGAGCGAACTGGTGCATCGAGTGGTGCTAAGCGGATGGGCTGTCGATGAGGATCGCAGAGTTCTCGCCGGGTGAGCAGGCCCCGCGATCGCGCCGGGACCGAGCGCTCGCCAGCGCGCGGCTGCTGAACGAGATCGTGGACGACCACCTCGAGTCGATGCGACAGCTGCCGCCGGAACTCCGCGAGCCCTACGCCGAACACCTCGCCGAACTGGTGCTGGTGGCTCAGGCGTACCGGCATTACGCGGCGGGCTGGATCTCGCGTCGGGAGCTCCACCGACGTGCCCGCGCCGCGCTCCGGCGGATGGACGAGCCGAACGGGCTCGCTCCGGTGCAGTTCGTCGACGGTGAATGACCGCTCGCAGACTTGCGCGTCTTCGTCCTCCGGACCGCATCGCGGATCCGTGGGAGACCCGAATCTTCCCGCAGTGACCTGCGGGTTCGCCGATCGGTAGTCGTCGGTTTCGGTCGAACCGAACTCTCGCGCCTCCTCGCGCAGCCGCCATCCGCACACGTGGAAGGCCTGATGAGCGCTGCAATCGTTAAGGAGACGCGGTGTACGCAACCGGCACGCTGCCGGAACGCGCGCTGGAGGACCTCGCGCGCGACTCCCTTCTCGCGAAGTACTGCATGGTCGGAACCGCACCCCGCGGAACGATCCCGCTGGCGGAGCCGCTGGACATCGCCGAGGACGAGCTGGTCGAGCGCGTCGTGCGGCCCGTGGTGATCACGGTCCGGGGACTGCTGGCGGCCGGGAAGGTCCCGGTGGGCGAGCTCGGCGTGCACCTGCCGAGCGGCCGGGTGGTGGTGCCCCGCCTGGAGCCCGCCGACCCGGACCGCGTGGCCGAGGCGATCACCGTGCTGCACCGCAGGTTGACCGCGATCAGCCCGGAGGTCGCCGGCGTCCTCGCCCGCGAGCTGCGGTTCTGCTCGGCGGGGCTGCTGTCGGTGCTCGCGGGCGAACACCCGTGGAGCCCTCATCTGCATCACGTCCCCTCCGCCCAGCACGAGCTGCTCCAGCAGGTGTTGCGGCTGGTCAAGGACCGCTCGGCCGCGCACCGCAGGGACCCCGCGGTGCCGCGCCCGCTGGTCGCCCTCGATCTGGACTTCTGCGCCTTGCACCCGCGGGCGCGGGTGCGAGCGGCGCTCGCGGCGATCGGCGTGACCGGTCGGCTGCCGGTGCTGCCCGGCTTGTACGAGCCGGGGTGGCGGCGGTTCCGGGAGATCGCCGGGTTGCCGGAGGACGTGGAGCACGCGGAGTTCCGGCGGGCGATCTCATGGGACCGGGAGGCGCTGCTGACCGACGAGCTCGCGCCCGGCGTGCGGCAGTTCGCCGGCGACGTCGAGCAGGCCGGTGGTCGAGTGGTGCTGGTGACCGGGCGGCGGCACCGGATGCGGGCGGCCACCGAAGAGGCGCTGGCCCGGCACGGTCTCGGCCACCTCGACCTGCGCACCAGCGACGAGGGCGCGGACGTCGGCGAGCAGAAGGTCACCGCGCTGCGCGGCATGACCGGCTGGGAACCGGTGGCCGCCTTCGACGACAAGGCCGCCAACCTCGAGGCCCTCCGATCGGCGTTCCCGCAGGCCGTGGTGGTGCCGGTCGCCGCGCCGGGGTTCACCGGCGTCGACGAGCCGGACGCCATCGCGACCTTCGAGGCGCTGCCGCAGCCGACACCGCTGGGCCGGGGCCACCTGGCGAGACCCGGGTTGTCGCACGCCACCTCGATCGCCCAGCTCCGGCTCGGGGAGATGCGCACCCGGCCGACGCTGTGGCGGCAGGGCGTCCGGCTCTCCACCGACGAGCAGGCGGAGATCGTGCGGGAGCTGTGCCGGAAGGCGGAGGAGACCGGTGCCCGGCTAGGTGACCGGGTGGCGGCCATCGAGCTGGGGACGACGCGGGCGATCTGGCAGGTCATGCAGGCGAAGCTGTTCGGCGCGTCCCGCACGGCCTACCCGTGGGAGCAGGCCGATCACGATCTCTCGCGCGCGGTGGCCGAGGGCGAACCGGCCGAGCTGGTGCTGCTGGGACCGCCGACGAAGCAGGACGGGTCGCGCTTGAAAGCTCTGGGCGGCTTGCCGGACCTGGCCGAGGTGGCGATGCTCGCCCGGCTGTTGCAGCTCGACACCGCGGTGAGACGGGTGCACCCGCCGGGGATCCGGGTGACGGCGCTGGCCGACCCGAGCCACTTCCGGGTGCGCGACGTCAGCCGGTACCGCGGCTACCAGCGGGAGTTCCGGCGGATGTTGGACCTGACCGGGGCGGACCGGGTGGTCTCGGTGCGCAACATCGACGAGGCGGCGGCGGAGTTCGGGTGCGGTGATGCGGCGACGCGCGCCGAGTTGCTGGCCCACCACCGCGACCGCTACGAGTCGGCCGTGGCCGGGCTGGACGTGCGGGTCGATCCGCGCGGCGCGCTGGCCGAGGCCGACGAGCGCGATCCGGGCTGCGCCGGTCAGCCCAGGTTCGCGGAGATGTTCCGCTCGATCGTGCACGCGGTCGACGTCCCGGACGCCGGCGACGATCCGGTGGAGTTCTCCCGCCGGGTCTACGCCGACCCGTTCGACCTGGACGATCCGGAGCTGGGCGGGACTCGCCGCGAGCTGCTGGCCCTGGCCTGGGACGAGACGATCACGTACCTGGCCAACAAGCACGTGGACGCCGAGCTCGACTACGCCGCGATGTGGCGGCACGACCGGGTCCGGATGAGCCTGTCGCTGCGGCCGGAGCAGGGCCGGTTCCGCTTCGTGCCGCTGGGCGGGTCGGCGGTGATGCCGTGGCAGGGGACCGCGGCGCTGGGCAGGGGGAACGAGGTGTCGACGGACTTCGCGATCTCGCTGATCGACCAGTCCTACCTCCCGGTCTGGGGGCCGGAGGGCGGGTCGCAGCCGTGGTTCATGGTCCCGCCGAACCTGGTTCGCGAGGGGTCTCTGGACTCCGGGGTCGCGGGGGCGATCCAGCTCCGCACGAAGTGATCGAGGAATTCGCGCGGGAATCGGAACGCGGAATTCCACTGGAATCGTGATCGCGACTTCCGCCGAGTACGAGATCGGGAATTGCGCGGAAAGCGGAGCGGGAGGGCGCCCGGACGCGGAGTCCGGACACCCTCCCGGGGATTCACCTCTTCGGCGCGCCCAGGCGCAGGGCCAGGACCAGACCGGCGATCACGACCACGACCGCACCGGCGATCCACGGCCAGATCGGCATCCCACCGGAGTCGGATTCCGCCTGGTCAGCGGGCTGCCCGGAGTTCTGCCCGCCCTGCGGGCCGGGGGCCGGGGTGCCCTTGCCGGGGGCGGTCAGGGTGAAGCTGACCTTGCCCGGAACCGGGTGCCCGTCGCTGGACAGGATCCGGTAACCCACGGTGTAGGTGCCGGCCGGTCCGAGCTCGCGGACCGGGGCGATGACCGAGTTGCCCTCGACCCGAGCCGGTCCGTCCGTCCAGAACGAGCCGTCCGGACCCACCACGTTGACGGTGTTGTAGGACTCGCCCGCGCGGACCGGCTGGTCGAAGGTCAACCGGACCTCGCGCGGGCCCGCGGACAGCTGCGCGCCCTCGGCCGGATCGCTGCCGACCAGCACGTTGTGCGCGAGCGCCGGAGCGGCGCCGCCGATGAGCGCGGCCAGTGCGAACGCGCCGACGGTCAGCAACCGCCTCATGACGCGTCCCCACCGGAACGACGTCCGCGCAGCAGGGCGCCGCCGCCGACGCCGAGGCCCAGCGCACCGACGATCAGCCCGGCGCCGCCGAGGTAGCGGGCCGTGTCGTCCGATGATCCGTGCTGGTCGGCTTCCTGTCCGCCGGATCCGGACGGCGTTCCGCCGTGGCTGTGGCCGCCGCCTTCCGCGGCGACCAGCTTCAGCACCGGTGCCGGGTGCTCAGGCTCCTCGCCGCTCGGGGGCGTCGGCTGGTTCCAGTCCACGACCTTGCCGTTGTCGTAGGTCTGGGTGGTGGGCAGCATCAGCTCGTCGGCGTTCTCCGGCAGCGCTCCCAGCGTGGCCTCGAACTCGTTGAACTCGTTCGGCCCGATCCGGGTGCCCGGCTGCGCGGTCCAGGTGATGCTGCGGACCGCCTCGGTGACCTGCGCACCGTCCACCATCACCGGCGGGATCTGCGCCTTCTCCACCTGCGCGGTCCAGCCGGGGATCGGCTTGGTGCGCACCGAGCTCAGCGGGTGCTGCTCGGGGAGCTGGACCTTGACCTGGACGGTCCCGGCCACCGGGTCCTCGTTGGGAACCCGGAACGCGATTTTGGCGTAGCCGCCCTTCTCGGCCTCTTCAGGCTGTGCGCTCACGTGCGCGTAGGCGGGAGCGGTGCCCATTGCGAGGGCGATGCCGCCCGCGGTGATCCAACTCGCGGACCGCGCCAGGAATCGATTTGTCGACATGTTCTCTTGGAATCTCCCGTGCTCGTTCGGACAATCGCGCGCGTGTATGCGCGATTCAACGAAATGGCAATGATCGAACAGCGATATACACCGGATCGTTGCTTTCTGCGGGAGATTTCGGGGGGCCGCGGCGGCCGTGAATCCGCTGGTAGATCAGTTGGGCGAGGGTCCGCGGCACCGGCGCGGGCACGCAGACCGCAGGCGGTGGCGTCACAACCGGTAACGGCGTCGTCTTCCTGGGGAAGATGGCTTGCAACAACCGGGTGACTACGAACAGTACCTGTTCGGCATGAGCCATGACCAGCGCCGTCAGCAGCGTGACGATCACGTGGCCGAGGGTCATCAGCCACGGCGAGACCGGGATCGGGGAGGGGCCGTGGAGGTGCCCGGAACCGTGGTGGCCGAGGGCGGTCAGCTCGAGAAAGAAGTGAAGTGCCAGTTGGCTGACCGCGAGTGCCCCTAGAATGCCCCACGACCCGCGCTTGCGATCAGCGAGTGCCACCCCGGCACCGGTCAGCAGAACGGTGATCACGACGGTCGTTCCCACGCCTGGGAGCGACCCGCCCGCGGCCGCGTGAGCGGCTACGGACAGTGACGCCGCTGTGCAGGCCACACCGGCACCGCGCAGGACGCGCAGAGCGCCCTGCGTAGGTGTCAGACCAGCCTTCACGGTTGGTCAGTCTAGGTGTCGGTTCGGCCACGCTGACCGCAGGTGAGCTTGCCTTGTTAACCCGATTGGGTCACGGTTTATAGGTTGCCGACGATTTGGAGCCACCAACTGCCCGAATAAGCGGTTCGATTGGTTCCGAAAACGTCGTAACCGACGACGGAGAGGAGGGGGCGTCGCCGAAAGTCGGCGCCGATACCTGTGTCGACCGAAACTGAACAAAGTGGGGGACCCGCCAAGGGCGGTCATTCCTCCGAACCAGATGCCGAGTTCCTCGGCAAACCCAGAACGGACTGGGTCGTCTTCGGTGTCACTGCGCTCATCATGTTCGCGGTGGTCGCGTGGGGCGCTTTGGCGACCGATTCGCTCAGCAACGCCTCTTCGACGGCGTTGACCTGGCTGATCAAGAACACCGGCTGGGGCTTCGTGCTCGCGGCCACCGGGTTCGTGGTCTTCGCCCTGTTCCTGGCCTTCAGCAAGTACGGCAGGATCCCGCTGGGCGGTGACGGCGAAGGACCCGAGTTCCGCACGGTGTCCTGGATCGCCATGATGTTCAGCGCCGGTATGGGCATCGGCCTGATGTTCTACGGCGTGAGCGAGCCGCTGAGCCACTTCGTCTCCCCGCCGCCGGGCACCGTCCCGGGCGAGAGCGAAGAGGCCATCAACACGGCCATGTCGACCTCGTTGTTCCACTGGACCCTGCACCCGTGGGCGATCTACGCGGTGGCGGGTCTGGCGATCGCCTACAGCAGCTTCCGCCGCGGTCGCAAGCAGACCATCTCGGGCGTCTTCACGCCGCTGATCGGCAAGAAGGCCGCCGAGGGCCCGCTGGGCAAGGTCATCGACATCCTGGCGCTGTTCGCGACGCTGTTCGGCTCCGCGGCCTCGCTGGGTCTGGGTGCGCTGCAGATCAAGGCCGGTATGCAGGCGGCCAACTGGCCGATCGGTGAGGCCGGCACCAACGTGCTGGTCGGCATCATCGCCGTGCTGACGCTCTGCTTCATCCTCTCCGCGGTCTCGGGCGTGGAGAAGGGCATCCAGTGGCTGTCCAACATCAACATGGTGCTGGCCGCCATCCTGGCTCTGTTCGTCTTCATCCTCGGCCCGACCGTGTTCATCCTGGACCTGCTGCCCACCGCGGTCGGTTCCTACATGAGCGAGTTCGGACAGATGGCATCGCGCGCCGGTGCCACCGGTGGCGCGGAGATGCAGGACTGGCTGAGCAGCTGGACCGTCTTCTACTGGGCCTGGTGGATCTCCTGGACGCCCTTCGTGGGCATGTTCATCGCCCGGATCAGCCGGGGCCGCACGATCCGCCAGTTCATCGGTGGCGTGATGCTGGTGCCCAGCGTCGTGAGCCTCGTGTGGTTCGCGATCTTCGGTGGTGCCTCGATCGACACCCAGAAGGGTGGCACCAACGTCTACGGCGACGGCAGCGCGGAGGCGCAGACCTTCGCGGTGCTCGACCACCTGCCGCTGGCGATGGTCACCGCCGTCCTGGTGATGGTCCTGGTCGCGATCTTCTTCGTCTCCGGTGCCGACGCCGCGTCCATCGTGATGGGCACGCTGTCGCAGCGGGGCGCGATCGAGCCGAGCAAGTGGGTCGTCATCTTCTGGGGTGCCGCCACCGGTGCGGTCGCCGCGGTGATGTTGGTGATCGGCCAGGACAAGGCGCTGGAAGGCATCCAGAACCTCACGTTCATCGGTGCGCTGCCGTTCGCGATCGTGATGATCTTCATGTGCGTGGCCATGCTCAAGGACCTGCGCTCCGACGACATCACCGTTCGCGACCAGAAGGGTGCGGAGGTGCTCGAGCAGGCCGTCATCGCCGGTACTGAAGAGCACGACGGCGAATTCCAGCTGGTCACGACTCCTGCGGAACCCTCTGACGAGGAGTCCGAATCGGCGGAAGCCGGCAAGAAAGAGTAAATAATTGAATCTCCTGGACTACGTTGCATCCAGGTGGCAATCGTTGCTGGTGAACTCGTACCAGCACGTCAGCATGGTGATTCAGTGCATCCTGCTGGCAACGATCATCGGTGTCCTGGTCGGGGTTGCGGTCTACCGCAGCCCCGCCGGGGCGGCGATCGCCACCGCTCTCTCCAGCGCGATCCTGACGATCCCGTCCTTCGCGCTCTTCGGCCTGCTGATCCCGGTGTTCGGCCTGGGAGTGGCCCCGTCGGTGGTGACGCTCGTGCTCTACGCGTTGTTGCCGATCGTGCGGAACACGATCGTCGGCCTGTCCAACGTCGACCAGCCGATCCTGGACGCGGCGCGAGGAATCGGCATGAACCGGTTCAGCGTTCTCACCCGCGTCGAACTCCGCCTCGCTTGGCCGGCGATCCTCGCCGGCATGCGGGTGAGCGCCCAGATGTTGATGGGCATCGCCGCCATCGCCGCCTACGCCAAGGGTCCCGGTCTCGGGAACCTGCTGTTCATGGGCCTGGGCCAGCTGGGCGGCGCGAACGCGCTGAACATGGCCCTCGCAGGCACTGTCGGGGTGGTCATCTTGGCGCTGGTGCTCGACGCGTTGTTCGTGCTGTTCGGGCGGTTAACGACTTCGAGAGGTATCCGTGGCTGACGACGACAAGAAGACCGCCGGGCACGGCGTGGAGATCAAGCTCGAAGAGGTCTCCAAGCGCTACCCGGGGCAGAAGCAGGCGGCCGTCGAGTCGGTGACCATGACGATCCCCGCTGGGGAGACGGTGGTGCTGGTCGGACCCTCGGGTTCGGGCAAGACGACCACCATGCGCATGATCAACCGCTTGATCGAACCGACCTCCGGCAAGATCAGCATCGGCGGGCAGGACGTGCTCGGCCTGGACGCGGACAAGCTGCGTCGCGAGATCGGCTACTCCATCCAGCAGGCCGGCCTGTTCCCGCACATGACCGTCGGCGACAACGTCGGCATGGTCCCGGGCCTGGTCGGCTGGGACAAGAAGCGCACGTCCGAGCGAGTGGACGAGATGCTCGACCTGGTCAACCTAGACCCGGCCGAGTACCGGGACCGCTACCCGCGGCAGCTCTCCGGTGGACAGCAGCAGCGCGTCGGCGTCGCCCGCGCGCTCGCTGCCAACCCGCCGGTGCTGCTGATGGACGAGCCGTTCGGCGCGGTGGACCCGATCACCCGCGGTGTGCTGCAGGACGAGCTGATGCGCCTGCAGGCAGACCTGGGTAAAACGATCGTGTTCGTCACGCACGACTTCGACGAGGCGGTCAAGCTCGGCGACCGGATCGCGGTGCTGGGCGAGCGCTCGAAGATCCTGCAGTACGACACCCCGGAAGCGATCCTGACCAACCCGGCCGACGACACCGTCGCCGGATTCGTCGGGGCGGGCGCGGCCCTCAAGCAGCTCACGCTGCGCCGCGTGCGCGAGATCGAGGTCGGCGAGGTTCCGACCGCGACGGTCGACGACTTACCTTCGGTGCTGCGCGAACGTCTGGGCACCCGCCGTGGCGCGATCGGCTTGGTGCTCGACAAGCGCAACCGCCCGCTGCGCTGGGCGACCGCACGCGAGGCGGGTTCGGTCTCCGACCTGTCGCGGGCCGGCCGTCCGGTGGAGGACTCGGTGTCGCGGGCCTCGACCCTGCAGGACGCCCTCGAGGCGATCCTGACCGACGACGACGGGGTGGCCGTGGTCGTGGGCTCTCGCGGTGAGTACGTCGGCGTGGTCGACATCGACACCGTGATGAACACGATCAAGGCGCTGCGCGAGGAGAACGCCTCCGACGACGCGGAGGAGCCCGCGGGGTCGGACGCCGCCGGGTCTGGGGCTGACGCCTCATGAGCAGCACTTTCGCTTCCGACTCCGGGTCCGGCAGCGCCGAGCGGCTGCGGCTGCTCGCGCAGCCGGTGACCGTGGTGGTGCTGGTCGCGGCGGTGCTGGGCTGGGCGTTCACCAGGGACAACGACGAGGTGACGCTGCGCAGCCTCAACTCGACGACGATCCTGAGCCTGACCTGGACGCACTTCCTGATCAGCATCGCGGTGGCGCTGATCGTGGTGCTGGTCGCGGTGCCGCTGGGCGTGCTGCTCAGCCGCAGCTGGGCCCGCCGCATCGCACCGCTGGTGATCGGCATCGCCAACATCGGCCAGGCGGCGCCCTCGATGGGTCTGCTGGTGCTGTTCTTCCTGTTCACCGGCGGTTCCACCGGGTTCTGGATCGCGACGCTGCCGATCGCCTTCTACGCGCTGCTGCCGGTCCTGCGCAACACCATCGTGGGGCTGCAGTCGGTGGACGCGTCGCTGGTCGACGCGGGTCGCGGCATCGGCATGTCCGGCGCGAGCGTGCTGATGCGCATCGAGATGCCGCTGGCCGTGCCGTTCATCCTCGCCGGTCTGCGGACCGCGCTGGTGCTGGCGGTGGGAACCGCGACGCTGGCTCTGTTCGTCGGCGCGGGTGGCCTCGGCGAGCTCATCGACACCGGTTACAAGCTCAACGACTACACGGTCATGATCGTCGGCTCGGTGCTGGCGATGGCGCTGGCGCTGCTGGTCGACTGGCTCGGCGCGCTGGCCGAGACCTACCTGTCGCCGAGGGGGTTGCGATGAATCTCCGCAAGCGCAGTCGTGCGCTCAAGGCGGCCTCGCTGGCGATGGCCGGGTTGATGCTGTCGGGATGCGGGCTCAGCTCGGGTTCGTCGGTTCCGCTGGCGGTGGAGCCGGGCATCATCCAGCCCGTTCCGGAGCTGGAGGGCCAGACGATCACGGTGGGCTCGAAGAACTTCACCGAGCAGCTCATCATGGGCTACCTCGGCGAGTTCGCGCTGGCCGCGGCCGGTGCCAACGTGCGGGACCTGAGCTCCATCCAGGGCTCGACCACCGCGCGCAACGCGCTGACCAACGACCAGATCGACATCCTGTGGGACTACACGGGCACGTCCTGGGTCAACTACAACGGCAACACCGACCCGATCCCGGACGCCCGCGCCCAGTTCGAGGCCGTCAAGAAGCAGGACCTGGAGCGCAACGGCGTGGCCTGGGTCGCGGTCGACTACCAGGTGGACAACACCTACGCGTTCGCCGTGAACCAGGACGCCGCCAAGCGCCTGGGCGTGCAGAAGAACTCGGACATCCCGAGGATCATGGCCGAGCACCCGGAGGACGCCACGTTCTGCGTGGACACCGAGTTCGCCAGCCGCAACGACGGTCTGCCGGGCGTGGAGGAGACCTACGGGTTCAAGACCGACCCGAGCAAGGTCAAGGTCCTCACCGAGGGTGCGATCTACCAGGCCACGGCGCAGGGGACGTGCACGTTCGGCGAGGTGTTCACCACCGACGGCCGGATCAAGTCGCTGAACCTGAAGGTGCTGGCCGACGACAAGCAGTTCTTCCCCCGGTACAACATCGGGGTCACCCTCCGCGACGAGATGCTGAAGCGCTACCCGCAGCTGGCGCAGGTCTTCCAGCCGATCTCGGAGAAGTTGACCAACGAGGAACTGATGAAGCTCAACGCGCAGGTCGACGTCGAAGGCCGGGACCCGGCCGACGTCGCGCGTGACTGGATGGCCGAACAGGGCCTGGTGAAGATCCCCGGTCAGAGCTGATTCACCGCTGCGAGTGGTGGGGCGTCTCCGCGACAGGAGGCGCCCCACCTCCGTCTTCACCCGGTCGGCACGCCGAAGCGGGTGAGCAGTTCGCTCTCGATGCGCGAGAGCTCCTGGTCGACCGCGCGGTGCGCCGACCTGCGGCGCGGCGAGGGCATCCGCTCGGCGGCGCGGACCGCGCTGGTCAGCTGCGCGAGGCGGGCTTCGGCCTGGTCGGCGTAGGTCCTGGCGTGGCCGCGCTCCTCACCGGTGGACTGCTCGCGCAGGTCGCGCAGGGCGACCGAGTCGCCGGCGATCCGGGCGTGCAGCGAGGCCCCGTGGCCGGTGAACTTGCCGAGGTCGTCGACCGGGACGCCCAGCTTGCGGGCGCGGGAGCGGTCGTAGCTCTCACGCACCGTGCTCACCGCGCGCAGGGCGAACGGCAGGAGCACCGGACCGACGATCTTGGCGATCCCGACGATCTTCTTGGCGTTGCCGGGGGTGACCGTCCCGAACTCGCCCTTCTTGATCGCCTTCGCCGTCTGCTTGTCGGCCTTGAGCAGCGCCTTCGCCGCCTTCTTGCCGACCGGCGCGGACGTCAGCGGCGGGGGCGTCGCGGGATCGGCCTGCTGCGCGGGAGCGCTCTGGGCAGCCGGTTTCCGGGCGGCCTTCTTCTCGGCGGCCTTGCTGCGGGCCGCCGCCTTCCGGGCCGCCTTGTCGATCTGGCGTCGCGCCTTGTTCTCGGCCTTCGTCTTCTTGACGGCGCACTTCCGGCACCCCCGCTGGGCACCCTGAGTGATCTTCCCGCGTCGCCTGGCGAGTTTCCTCACCGCGCACACCTCCCCGGATCCGCGAATTCCCAGCACCGCGATCACCATAAGTCCGGATGGACGAGCGCACGAAAGCAGAACGCGATCGGGTGTGCACCGGGAGTGGTCGACGCAGGCACGCGATGTCACCGGGGTGATGGGCGCGGCTGTCGGGGCCACCGCATACCCTTTACCCGTGAAGGATGAGGTGCTGCTCGACGCAGGCGTGGTGACGCGTTGCCGTCGACGCGTGCACCTGGAGAACGATCCGGAGATGCGCGACGTCTCGACCGCGCCCCTGGACCTGGGCGTCGAGCAGCGCATCGCCGACGCCGCCGAGCACCGCCGCTCCGTCGCCGCCCAGCTGGGCGAGCTGCTGGGCGCGGACTGGACCGAGATCCCGCGAGGAGCGACCTACGCCGACCGCGCGCGGCTCACCCTCGACGCGATGGGCGAGGGCGTTCCCCACATCTCCGGCGCGCAGCTGCCCGACGACGCCGAAGGCGGTCGCCGCGGCGCGATCGACCTGCTGGTGCGCAGCGGCAACGGCTACGTCCCGGTCCTGGTGGTCCGGCACAAGATCACCGACCCCGGTAGCGGAGCGAAGGTTTCGCCGATCGAGCGACCGGTGCCCGAGGCCGCGAAGGTCGACACGACCCGCAAGGTTCGCCCGCAGCCCCGCGACCAGCTCCGGCTGGTGCACGCGGTCCGGCTGCTGGAGGCGTGCGGCCACGGCGCGGGCGACCGCACGGCCGGTGCGATCGGCGTGGAGGCCGACGTGGTCGTCTGGCACGACCTGCGCAGCCCCAACTGGCCCGGCGGGCGCACCGCGCTCGCCGAGTACGACGCGCGCTTCGGCGACCGGCTCGCGGTGGCCACCGCCGCCGCCCGGGGCGACGATCCGCTGGCGCAGCCCTCCCGGATCACCGAGTGCCGCGGCTGCCCGTGGTGGCCGACCTGCGAGTCCCAGCTGCGCGACCGGCGCGACGTGAGCCTGGTGGTGCGCGGCGAGGACGCCACCGCGCTGCGCGAGCGGGGCATCGGCACGATCGACCAGCTGGCGGCCACTCCGCTGGAGGGCGCCGAGGACCTGCAGCTCACCGGCGTGCGCAACACCGATGCGATCCTGCTGGCCAAGGCGTGGCTGCGGGAGATGCCGCTGGTGCGGCGGGTCCGCGATCTCGACGTGCCGCGCGGTGACGTCGAGATCGATGTGGACATGGAGAGCTACGCCGACGCCGGCGCCTACATGTGGGGCTGCTGGCTGTCGGGCACCGACATCGGCGAGGAGCAGGGCTACCGGGCGTTCGTCACCTGGGAGCCGCTGCCGGACGACGACGAGGCCCGGTCGTTCGCGGAGTTCTGGAGCTGGTTCACCGGCGTCCGCCGCAAGGCCTTCGAGCGCGGTCTGAGCTTCCGCGCCTACTGCTACAACGAGCTGGCGGAGAACCGCTGGATGCTGGCCTCGGCCGAGCGCTTCGCCGGCAAACCCGGTGTCCCACCGGTCTCCGAGGTCAAGGAGTTCATCAACTCCGCCGAGTGGGTCGACCTGTTCGCGGTGGTCCGCGATCAGTTCCTGTGCCCGAACGGCAAGGGCCTCAAGGTGATCGCCCCCAGCGCCGGGTTCGGCTGGCGCGATCCGGAGGCCAGCGGCGAGAACTCGATGCGCTGGTACCGCGACGCGGTCGCGCTGGACGGCGGCGAGCGGGACCTCACGCAGCGCGAACGCCTCCTCACCTACAACGAGGACGACGTCCGCGCCACGTACACGATCCGGACCTGGATGACCTCGGACGCGGCGGACCAGATCCCCTACGCTGAAGACCTCTGACGCGCACGAGAGCGTCCTCCCGGACCGCTCATCACGCGATCTAGCGAGGGGCCATGCGGAGCGCTCCGTCCATGCGGATGACCTCGCCGTTGAGGTAGTCGTGCTCGACGATGTCGAGCGCCAGCTGCGCGTAGTCCTCGGGGGTGCCGAGGCGCTTGGGGAACGGGACGCCGTCGGCCAGGCCCTGCCGGAACTCGTCGCTGACGGTCGCCAGCATCGGGGTGTCCACGATGCCCGGGGCGATGGTCATGACCCGGATCCCGCTCGACGACAGGTCGCGGGCGGCGGGCAGGGTCAGGCTCGCGACGCCGCCCTTGGACGCAGCGTAGGCGGCCTGCCCGATCTGGCCGTCGTAGGCCGCCACCGACGCGGTGTTGATCACCACGCCGCGCTGTCCGTGCTGGTCGGCCTCGGTCTCGCCGATCGCGGCGGCGGCCAGCCGCATGACGTTGAAGCTGCCGAGCAGGTTGATCTCCAGGACCTTGCGGAACAGGTCGAGGTCGTGCACGCCCTTGCGGCCGGCGATGCGGGCCGAGGGGCCGATTCCCGCGCAGTTCACCAGGATCCGCAGCGGGTTGCCGGAGCCCGCGGCCTGCTCGACGGCGGTCTGCACCTGGTCGGCGTCGGTGACGTCGGCGGCGGTGTAGGTGATGCCGTCGACGATCGGAGCCTTCTCGATCGCGCCCGGCAGGTCCACCGCGAACACCTTCGCGCCCCGCCCGGCCAGCGCTCGTGCCGTCGCGGCCCCGAGCCCGGAGGCGCCTCCGGTGACGATCGCTGCGGTGTCGGTGATCTGCATTCTGAACGTTCCTCCGTCTTTCGTGGTCACTTCGCTCGGCGAGCCGCGCTGATGGCGACGGCTCCGCCGCCGGTCACGCCGCCGGGCAGATGCTGTTCAGCGTCGCGAGGTCGTCCGGTCCCGGGACCCAGTTCGCGGTCTGCGCGTTTGCCTGGACCTGGTCGGGGGTGGTGGCGCCGGCGATGACCGAGGCGACCGGGTCCTGCGCGGCGAGCCAGCCGAGCGCCACGGTGCTCATCGTGATGCCGCGCTGCTCGGCGAAGATCCGCAGCTTCTCGATCCGCTCCCACGGAGCGTCGGCCAGCAGTTGCGCGCGCCCGGCCAGCCTGCTGTCCGCCGGAGGGATCTGGTCTCGCCGGTACTTGCCGGTCAGCAGGCCGTTGGCCAGCGGGAAGTACGGCAGCAGGCCGAGCCCGAAGCGCTGCGTGGCGGGCACGACCTCGCGTTCCACCTCGCGGGAGAGCAGCGAGTAGTGGTGCTGGCTGGACACCGGCGCGGTCAGGCCCGCCGAGTTCGCCGTCCAGGACGCGTCGGCCACCTGCCAGCCGGGCAGGTTGCAGTGCCCGACGTAGCGGATCTTGCCCTCGCGGACCAGGTCGTCGAGCACCGAGAGGGTTTCCTCCAGCGGTGTCAGCGGGTCCGGCCGGTGCAGCTGGTACAGGTCGATCCAGTCGGTTCCCAGCCGTCGCAGCGAGGACTCCACCGCGCGGCGCACGTAGCGGCGGGAACCGCGGGCGCCGAAGTCCGGACCGTTGGTGCCCTGCATGTCCATGCCGAACTTGGTGGCGATGACCGCCAGGTCGCGCCGCCCGGACAGGGACTGCCCGAGCAGCTCCTCGCTGCGTCCGCGAGGTGAGCCGTAGGCGTCGGCCACGTCGAAGAAGGTGATGCCGGCATCCAGCGCCGCGTCGACGACGGCGCGGGCTCCGGCGAGGGTTTCGGTGGCGGTACCGGGTCTTCCGAGGTTGTTGCAGCCGAGACCGACCGCGCTCACCGCGAGACCCGATTCCCCCAGACGTCGCTGATCCACGCGCGCAGCCTAAACGGCAGGTTCCCAACTCGTCACCTGCGACATATAGCTCGTGAACTCTGAGCGAAGCGGGTTTTCCCAGCTCGAAGATGTGCCACGATCGATTTTCGAGGGGGCAGAGGCGACCGCCTGGTCGTACGAGGTGAAGGGGTTGGGGCCTGTGTTCGCCCGTCGAATCGTCGTTGTCGGCACCGGGTACGTCGGACTGACCACCGGTGCGTGTCTGGCTTCGCTCGGCCACCGGGTGGTGTGCAGCGATGTCAACGAGGAGAAGGTCGCCGAGCTGTCCCGCGGCGAGGTCCGCATCCACGAGCCCGGCCTGGCCGAGCTGGTGCAGGAGGGGATCGCCGCCGGGCGACTGGAGTTCGTCGTCGGTTCCGCCGGTGCGGTCGCCGAGGCCGAGGTCGTGTTCCTGTGCGTGCCGACCCCGATGGGTTCCGGCGGCGCCGCCGACCTGGCCGTGGTGGAGGCCGTCGCCCGCGAGGTCCGCGACGTGCTGCCCACCGGGTGCGTGATGGTCACCAAGTCGACGGTTCCGGTGGGGACCTCGAAGCGGCTCGCCGAGCACCTGGGCCGCGAGGACGTCGCGGTGGTCAGCAACCCCGAGTTCCTGCGCGAGGGCTCGGCGGTGCACGACTTCCTCAACCCGGACCGCATCGTCGTCGGTTCCGACACCCAGGACGCCGCTGAGCGCGTCGCCGCCCTCTACGCCCGGCTGGGCGCGCCGACGGTGCTCACCGACGCCGCCAGCGCGGAGATGGTGAAGTACGCGGCGAACTGCTTCCTGGCCACCAAGCTGTCCTACGTCAACGCGATCGCGGAGCTGTGCGAGCAGCTGGGCGCGGACATCACCGACGTCACCGAGGGCATGGGCTACGACCGGCGGATCGGCCAGTCGTTCCTGCAACCCGGGCCTGGCTGGGGCGGTTCCTGCCTGCCCAAGGACACCGCGGCGCTGCTGCAGGTGGCCGAGGCGGTCGAGTTCGACTTCCCGCTGCTGCAGGCCACCATCTCGTCGAACTCCCACCAGCGGCAGCGGATGGTCGGCAAGGTCCGCGAGGCCTGCGGCGGTTCGCTGGACGGCGAGCGGATCGGGCTGCTGGGCCTGACGTTCAAGGCCGGCACCGACGACCTGCGCGACTCGCCCGCGCTGGAGGTCGCCCAGCTGCTGGGTGAGCAGGGCGCCGAGCTGATCGCCTACGACCCGGGGCTGCGCGGCGACGAACCGGAGCTGCCCGCCGGGCTGACGCTGGTCGACGACCCGTACCAGGCGGCGAAGGGAGCGTCGGCGCTGGTGCTGCTCACCGAGTGGCAGGAGTTCCGCGCCCTGGACTGGAACCTCATCGCCGAAGCCCTCAACGGCCTGGTCGTCGTCGACACCCGCAACCACCTCGACCCCGACGTCCTCCGCCGAGCCGGCCTGTCCTGGCGAGGAGTCGGCCGAACCCCGGTCGTCGCCCTCTCCTGAACCCCGGGTTGCGGCCCTTCCTCAACCCACCGCCCCTGGACTCCTCGATGACCGCACCGAGAACCCTGGGCTGACCCGATCACCGCCTCGATCCGAACCCGGATTACCGCCGCAATCAGGAACCCGAGAACGGCCGTGATCGGGGACCTGAATTCGGCCGTGATCGGGTCACCTGCGTCGAAAACCGGTGGGGCGAGGTGGATGAGGGGTGGGTTGGGACC
>NZ_SMLA01000040.1:0-57362 GCF_004349225.1 Saccharopolyspora karakumensis | reverse complement strand
GCCGGCCCCCGCGCCGGTTCCCCGAATGCGGCCGCGATCCGCCCCCGGGTTACCGCCGCAACCAGGTCCCCGATGACGGCGGTAATCCGGGTTCCCGGGGCCGGTCGTGGGCGGAGGTTTTCGGAGGTCCCTCTCGAGACGCGGCGTCGTTGGTGCTCGGGAAGGCGTGGTCGGGCTCCTAGGGTGGTCGCGTGGTTCGGATGGTGCACTTGAACGGGCCTCCGGGGATCGGGAAGTCGACGTTGGCCCGGCAGTACGTGGACGAGCACGCGGGGGTGCTCAACCTCGACGTGGACGTGCTGCGTGGTTTGATCGGGGGATGGCGGGAGCACTTCGCCGAGGTCGGGGAGATCGTTCGGCCGTTGGCTCAGCGGATGGCCGGCGAGCACCTGCGCGGTGGGCGGGACGTGGTCTTCCCGCAATACCTGGCTCGGACGGCGGAGATCGAGCGGTTCGAGGCCGTGGCGCGGGACAGCGGCGCCGACTTCGTCGAGATCATGGTGCTCGACACGCGACAGCGCTCCGTGGAGCGGTTCGCCCGGCGGGGCGGTGGCGGTGACCCCGACTGGCACGAGCAGGTCAAGAAGATCGTGGCGCGCGAAGGCGGGGCCGAGTTCCTGGGCCAGGCCTACGACCGGCTCGCGGAGGTCGTTCGGAGCCGGCCGGCGGTGACGGTCCTGAGCAGTGAGGAAGGTGCGGTCGAGCGGACCTACGACGCGCTGCTCTCCGTTCTCTCCAGATGAACACAACCGCGGCGCCGGACCCCCGTTCCGGCGCCGCGGTGCTCGTCTGTCCGCCCAGGTCAGTACGGGCAGGTCGACTGGTAGTCCGAGATCGCCGGGTCGCCTTCCGGCGGCGGGCACAGGAACTGGTCGTAGCGGGTGTCGTCGTCGAGGAACCGCTTGAGCCAGGAGGTGCTGAACTTGGCGATCGTGGTGTTGTCCCGGTTGGGCGCGAAGTGGCTGGCACCGGCCAGTTCCAGGTACGCCTTGCCCGGGTCGTCGGGCAGGCTCTCGTAGAACGGCTTGGAGTGCCGGGAAACCGGCGCGACCGTGTCGTTCTGCGCGCCGATGACCAGCGTCGGCGCGCCGACTCCGGAGAAGTCCTTGGTGGTGTGCCACGGGGCCAGCGGGACGACGGCCTTGAGCGCCGGGTTGTCCAGCGCGGCCTTCAGCGAACCGCCGCCGCCCATCGAGTGGCCCATCACGCCGAGCCGCGCGGGGTCGATGAGGTCCTTCACGCTGCTGTCGTTGGTGAGGTAGTCCAGCGACGCCTGCAGCTGGCGGGCGCGGGAATCGGGCTGGTCGGAGGTGGAGTTGGTGTCGATCGTGAACACCACGAAGCCCTGCGAGGCGAGCCTCGGACCGAGCCACGCGATGGAGTCCTGCGTCCCGGTGTAGCCGGGGGAGATCGACACCGCGGAGAACAGCACGTCGGTGGTGTCGGTCGGGTAGTAGATCGTCCCGCCGCCGAAACCGGTGACGCTCAAGCGCGACACGGATTCCTCGTCGACCTCGAAGGGGCCGCGCGGGGCGGTGACGCTCTCCTCGGTCGGGTCGGGACCGTGCAGGTCGGCGGGTTCGGCCGCCTGGGCCAGCGTGACGCTGCCGCTGACCAGCCCGAGCACGGCCGCGGAGACGACCAGTAATCGGCGGAATCGGGAGAGGGGACCGGTGGAACGTTTCAATTCCATGTATTCGTCCTCTTGGGGAAGCGCCCTGCGTGCGGGCGCACCGGATGGGTCCTCGCGAAGTTCCTCGGGCCGCACGACCGTCGAAACGCGTTCGGCGCACGAGCAAGATCTCCGGAACGCGATCGACTCTAAAGTAGCTCTACCAATTGGTCAATCAATCTCTGGGGCCAGCTAGTCTGGCCTCATGGAACGGGTCGACGGACGGAAGCTGCGCTTCCAGCACCGACGCGGCGAAGTGCTCGCCGCTGCGACGGAACACGCCCTGGAGAAGGGCCTCGACGACCTGTCGCTGCGCAAGGTCGCCCAGTCGGTCGGGGTCAGCCACGCGACGCTGGTCCACCACTTCGCGTCCAAGGACCGGCTCGTCGCCGAGATCGTCGACCGGGTGCTGGCCGAAACGCTGTCGCTGCCGGACCTGCCGCGCGACGACCCCGATCCGCTGCGGGCCATATGGCACCGCGCGACGAGCGAGAGCGGTCGGCGGTACGTCCGGCTGTTCGTCGCGATCACCGGGCACGCCATGTACGGCGACCCCGCGCTGGCCAAGGCCGTCGCGGACTCGATGCGGCAGCGCAACGACCTCATCGCCGCCGGCCTGGTCCGCTTCGGCTGCCCGGAATCGCGGGCGCAGGCCGTGGCGACCTCGCTGATGTCGACCTTGCGCGGTCTGTTCGTCGACCTGCTCGCCACCGGTGACGAGCAGCGCGTCGCAGCCGCTTTCGACGACTTCGCAGCCGACGTCCAGCGGCGCGCCCTCGACGGCTTCAGCTGAACCTCCGCGCGGGTGCTCCGTTCGGCGGCATCCGGTGACCTCTTCGGCCGCTTCTTCGGGGCCGTGCGGACACGTAGAAAACTGTGCATGGGTCTCACATCCGGTGCTGGTCACAGCCGTCGCGCCTTCCTGTCCGCCTCCGCCGGCATCACCGGCGCCGTCGTGCTCACCGGCACCGCCGGGGCCGCCGACCTGCGGCCGGTCGGGGGCGGTGCGCTGCCGCCCGGTGTTCCGATCTCCCCGCAGGAACCCGATGCACGCCTGCGCGCGCTGCTCGCGCGGGTCGACGAGCGGCGGATCGAGGCCGTGGTGCGCGAGCTGGTGAGCTTCGGGACGCGGCACACCCTGTCCGGCCAGGACGATCCGCAGCGCGGCATCGGAGCCGCGCGAGACTGGTTGTTCGCCGAGATGCAGGCCTGCGCCGCCCGTTCCGGCGGGCGGATGACCGTCGAGCTGCAGTCCTACGACCAGGAGCCCGCCAAGCGCATACCGGTCACCACCCGGATCACCAACGTGGTCGCCACCATCCGCGGCACCACCGACCCGGATCGGGTGCACGTGGTCAGCGGGCACTACGACTCCCGCGCCACCGACGTCATGGACGCCGTCAGCGATGCGCCCGGCGCCGACGACGACGCCTCCGGCGTGGCGGTCGTGCTCGAACTGGCGCGGCTGCTGGCCGAAGAGCCGATCGAGTCCACAGTGGTCCTGGCGGCCGTGGCTGCCGAGGAGCAGGGGCTCTACGGCGCGAACCACATGGCCGAGCGCTTCGCCGCCGACGGCGTGGACGTGCGCGCGATGTTCACCGACGACATCGTCGGAGCCAGCCGCGCCGACGACGGCACCTCCGATCCGCGCACCATCCGGCTGTTCGCCGAAGGCGTGCCCACCTCGGAAACCCCCGAGGAGGCGGAGGTCCGGCGCTCGGTGGGCGGTGAGAACGACTCGCCGTCGCGCCAGCTCTCCCGCTTCGTCACCGACGTCGCCGCCAACACCGCGACCGGGATGGACGTCCGGGTCATCTACCGCCGAGACCGCTTCCTGCGCGGCGGCGACCACATCCCGTTCCTCGAAAGGGGTTACCCCGCAGCGCGGTTCACCGAGCCGAACGAGGACTTCCGGCACCAGCACCAGGACGTGCGCGAGGAGGGCGGCGTCCGCTACGGGGACCTGCCGGAGTACTGCGACTTCGGCTACATCGCCCGCGTCACCAAGGTCAACCTGGCAACGATCTGGTCGCTGGCGCAGGGGCCGGGCGCGCCCACCGGCGTGGTCGTGCGCACCGCGAACCTCACCAACGACACCGAGCTGGTCTGGGAACGCGACCCGGAGCCGAACCTCGCCGGGTACGAGGTGGTCTGGCGCGAGACGACCGACTCCGACTGGACGCACCGCATCGACGTCGGCGACGTCACGACCGCGGTCATCGACCTGTCCAAGGACAACGTCTTCTTCGGCGTGCGCGCGATCGACGCCGACGGCCACCGCAGCCCGGTGAGCTTCCCGCGGCCCCAGCGGGACTAAGCACTGCTAGGAATTTCGTTGGCGGGGTCGGCAGGTGGCGGTTTTGGTCCGAACTGCCCGGGCGAAACGGACATCGATCATGGACGGTACGGACCAGGACCGCCCGGCGTGAACGTCAGGGCTTCGTCGCCACTGCGCCGTAGATGAGGTTGGTGATCTCCGACCTCGGCGTGAGCGAGGGGCCTTCGGGCCACCAGTCGACCGTGCGGACCAGGCCGGGGGGCAGGACGTCCAGGCCGTCGAGGAAGGACAGGACCTCCTCGTTGCTGCGCCACCAGCAGGACGCCACCATCTCGTGCAGCGTGCCCTCGATCGTGCGGGCCATCTCGCGGTACTTCTCCGAGTCCGGCGGCCAGCTGAAGTGCGACATCGCCACGTACGACCCGGGGGCGAGCGCTTCGACGTAGCGCTGCATGACCTCGCGCGGCCGGTGCTCGTCGGAGACGTGGTGCATGGTGCCCGAGTGGATCAGCGCGATCGGGCGCCCGAAGTCCAGGTTGGTGGTGATCACCGGGTCGCTGAGGATGTCGTCGGGGTGACGCAGGTCGTTGATGGAGAAGTGGGTGTTCTCGTTCTCCGCCAGCACCGCCCGCCCGTAGGCGGCGACGGTCGGGTCGTTGTCGACGTAGACCACGACGGCGTCCGGGTTGTTGGCCTGGGCGACCTGGTGCACGTTCTGCATCGTCGGAAGCCCGCAGCCCAGGTCCAGGAACTGGTCGATGCCGGCGTGCAGCGGCGAGCTCAGGAACCGCGCGGCCCGGATCAGCCAGTACCGGTTCTCCCGGGCGAGCGGCTGGGCCTCGGGCACGATCTCCTCGATGGCTTTGAGGATCGTCCGGTCGACCTCGAAGTTGTCCTTGCCGCCCAGCCAGTGGTCGTAACCGCGGGCGACGCTGGGCGAGGAGGTGTCGATGTCGGTGACGGGACGCTCGTCGTGCATGCCGCCATGATCGCGCGTCGTGATCTCGGTGTCGACGCCCCGGCATCTCACTTGCCGAACGTTTCCCTCACGCCTCAGTGGTTTCCGGTGACTTCTCCGGTGAGGCGGTGGTGCATGGCGGCGCTGGGTTCGTTGAGACCCACGATGTCGACCCGCTTGCCGCGCGCCTCGTACTTGGTGGTGATGGCGTCGAGAGCGGCGACGGTGGAGGCGTCCCAGATGTGGGCGTCGGTGAGGTCGATGACGACCTCGGCGGGGTCGTTCGCGTAGTCGAACCGGTGGACGAGGTCGTTGCTGGAGGCGAAGAAAAGCTCGCCGGTGACGTGGTGGACGACCTGGCCGCCGTCGGGGTCGGTGACGGCGGTGACCTCGACGAGGTGGGCGACGCGGCGGGCGAAGATGACCATCGCGGTGATCGATCCGACGACCACGCCGATCGCGAGGTTGTCGGTGGCCACGACCACGGCCACCGTCACCAGCATCACGATGATCTCGCCTGCAGGCATCCGCTTGAGGGTCTTCGGCGCGATGCTGTGCCAGTCGAAGGTGCCGACGGAGACCAGCACCATCACCGCGACCAGAGCGGCCATCGGGATCTGCGAGACCAGCGGCCCGAAGGCGATGCACAGCACCATCAGGAACGCGCCCGCCAGGAACGTCGACAACCGAGTCCGGGACCCGGCCGTCTTGACGTTGATCATGGTCTGGCCGATCATCGCGCAGCCGCCCATGCCGCCGAAGAAGCCGGTGACGATGTTGGCGATGCCCTGCCCGATCGACTCGCGGGTCTTGTTCGACCGCGTGTCGGTGATGTCGTCGACGAGCTTCGCCGTCATCAGCGACTCCATCAGCCCGACCAGCGCGAACGCCAGGGCGTAGGGGGCGATCAGCTTCAGCGTGTCCAGCGTGAGCGGTACGTCCGGGACGCCCGGGATCGGCAGCGAGGACGGCAGCGCCCCCTTGTCGCCGACGGTCGGCACCGCGATGCCCGCGGCGATCGTCACGGCGGTCAGCGCCACGATCGACACCAGCGGTGCCGGGACGACCTTGGTGAGCTTCGGGAACAGCACCATGATGACCAGTCCCGCGGCGAACAGCGGGTAGACCGCCCACGGCACGCCGATGAGCTCGGGGACCTGGGCCATGAAGATCATGATGGCCAGCGCGTTGACGAACCCGACCATGACGCTGCGCGGCACGAACCGCATCAGCTTCGCCACGCCCAGCGCACCCAGCGCCACCTGGAACACCCCGCCCAGGATGACGGTGGCGACCAGCACGCCCATCCCGTGCTCGCGGGCCAGCGGGGCCACGACCAGTGCGATCGCACCCGTGGCGGCCGAGATCATCGCGGGTCGCCCGCCGACGATCGAGATGACCACCGCCATGGTGAACGAGGCGAACAGGCCCACGCTCGGATCGACACCGGCGATGATCGAGAACGAGATCGCCTCGGGGATCAGCGCGAGCGCGACGACCAGGCCACCGAGGACCTCGGTGCGGGCCACCTTCGGCGACAACCAGGCGGGGCGGGACAGCGACAGCTCGGGCACGCGACAACCAGACGTGGTTCAGGCGCCGCGCATCGTCACCGATCGCGGCGGGGGGAGAGCAGGGGGAGAGGGGCGGCGCTGCCCGACAACTCTTCCGTTACGTTAGATGAGAGTTCCCGGAACCCCGGCACCCGGCAGGCCGGATGAGGCCGGGATCACTCGTGGTCGACGCGCTCGCGCAGCATCGCGGCGAACTTCTCGGCGAGCCGGAGCTTCGCGCGCAGCTTCTGGCAGGACTGCTCGGCGGTGGCGCTGAACTCGGCCAGCCGGCGCTGCGGATCCTCGACATTCGGGGACCCCGGGACCGGGTCGAGGATCGCCAGCAGATCGCGCATCTCGTCGAGCTGGAAGCCCAGCGGCTTCATGCCCTTGATCAGCTCCAGCCGCTCGACGTCGGGGTCGGTGTAGAGGCGGAACCCGCCCTGGCTGCGCGCGCTGGGCACCACCAGTCCGACCTCCTCGTAGTAGCGGATGGTGCGCAGCGACAGCCCCGTGCGCTCGGCGACCTCGCCGATCTGCATCCGCTCACCCACGCCCGAACCACTCCTCGATCGACATCGCCCGGAACACGCCCGGATGGCTTCACGGTACGCACAGCGGCGCCGTGGAGCGGATGTCAGGTCTGGTCGGGCTCCGAGGTCGACGGCGGTCGTTGCGCGATGCCCGGTCGCGGCGCGGGGACCTTCGTGCCGAACTCGCCCGGGGCGGGGACCTCCTTGCGCGCGACGGCTTCGGCCGCGCGGACCGCCTCGGCGACCTCGGGGTTGGTGGAGGTGTCGAACCACGCCTGCACCGCGTCCTCCACGGTCTCGGCAGGGGGAGCGTCCTCGGTCTGCTCCGGTGGTTCGTAGCGGAAGACGCCCTCCTCGTCGGCCTTGCCCAGGCTCCGGGCGAAGCCCTCCAGCGACTTGCCGAACTCGCTGGGCACGACCCACACCTTGTTGGCGTCGCCCTCGGCCATCTTCGGCAGCGTCTGCAGGTACTGGTACGCGAGGAGTTCCGGTGTGGGCTTGGCGCGCTTGACCGCCGCGAAGACCTTCTCGATGGCCTTGGCCTGCCCCTGCGACTTGAGGTACTGGCTCGCGCGGTCGCCCTGGGCGCGCAGGATGCTGGACTGCCGGTCGGCTTCCGCGGTGAGGATGGCGGCCTGCTTCTGGCCTTCCGCACCCAGGATCGCCGCCTGCTTCTGGCCTTCGGCGGTCTTGATGGCCGATTCGCGGGTTCCTTCGGCGTTGAGGATCATCGCGCGCTTCTCCCGGTCGGCGCGCATCTGCTTCTCCATCGAGTCCTGGATGGACGGTGGCGGGTCGATGGCCTTGAGCTCCACGCGCGCGACGCGGATCCCCCACCGACCCGTCTCCTTGTCCAGCACCCCGCGCAGCTGCGTGTTGATCGCATCGCGCGAGGTCAGCGTCTCCTCCAGGCTCATGCCGCCGACGACGTTGCGCAGCGTCGTGGTGGTCAGCTGCTCGACGCCGGTGATGTAGTTGGAGATCTCGTAGACCGCCGAGCGCGCGTCGGTCACCTGGAAGTAGACGACGGTGTCGATGGACACGGTCAGGTTGTCCTGGGTGATGACCGGCTGCGGCGGGAAGGAGACGACCTGCTCGCGCAGGTCGACGCGAGCGCGGACCCGGTCGAAGAACGGCACCAGCAGGTTGAGCCCCGGCTGCGCGACGGACCGGTAGCGGCCGAGTCGTTCGATCACCGATGCGGTCGCCTGCGGCACCAGCAGCACGGTCTTGGTCACGAGCACGACGACCAGCAGGACGATGACGGCCAGCACGATCAGTGCGGTCGGGTCCATGGCGGCCTCCTCACAGTTCGCCCGAAACGACGGCGGTCGCTCCGGAGATGTCCATGACGGTCACCGTCTCGCCCGCTCGATGGACCTCGTTGTCGTCCAGCGGCCGCGCCGACCAGCTCTGCCCGTCGATCAGCACCAGGCCACCGGCGGAGTTCACGGTGGTTTCGACGAACGCCTTCTTGCCGATCAGGGCGTCGGTGTTGGTGCGGAGCTCGACGCCCCGCATCAGCCGCCGCTTCAGCGCCGGACGCGCGAGGAGGACCAGGCCGAGGCTCAGCGCGGCGAACACCGCGGCGTCGACGGCCAGCGGTGCGCCCAGCGCGGCGGCTCCGGCGGCCCCCAGCGCGGCGGCGCCGAGCATCAGCAGCACGAGTTCACCCGAGATGACCTCGGCCGCGACCAGCACCACACCGGCGATGAGCCACAACAGCGCGACCACGTCTTCAATATGCCAGAAAAGCGCATGATCAGGGGTTTCGCGCACTTCACAGGGGGTGAGCGGGAGGTCTACGTTGATAGGTATCGCACCCTGCGCGTGAGCCGGGAAGATGTGATGTTGAGCCGGTACGAGCGTCGGAGGCTCCAGGAGATCGAGCGGTGGTTCGAGGAGAACGATCCCCGGTTCGCGGAGTTGGTGAAGCACCCACCGCCGGACCGCGCCACCAGTCGTCGGCGGTGGGCGGCGATCGTGGTCGCGCTGCTCGGTGCGCTGGTGTTCCTGACCGGACTGCTCGCGGCCAGTCCGGGCGTGATCTTCGTCGGCATCAGCCTGGGGGTCGGCGGCCTCGCGGTGCGCTACCTACTGCTGAACGCGCACCCCTGAGCCGCCCCGCCCGCTGAGCGCGTCACCCGGCGAGCCGTTCGCGGACCCAGTCGTGGAACTCGGCGATGTGGTGCTCGCTGGGCACCAGCACGCCGCCGGAGGCGTAGGAGCGGGAGTCCATGGCGAGCTGGCAGCGCTCGCAGGCGTCGAAGTCCTGCTGGTTGACCCGGTGGAACAGCTCCACCGACCGGGACAGGTCCTGGCCGGAGGCGACGACGTCCGGCAGGTACAGCCAGTCGCAGTCCACGAGGGTCCGCTCCGCGGTGAGCGGGAACATCCGGTGGATGATCACGTGGTCGGGGACCAGGTTGATGAACACCTGCGGGCGCACCGTGATCGCGTAGTAGCGCCGGTCCTGGTGCTCGGCCACGCCCGGTAGCCGCTGCACGCCGTCGCCGCCGTCGACGGTGAAACCCCGCACGTCGTCGCCGAATTCGGCGCCGTGCCCGACGTAGTACTGGGCGGCGAACCCGTCGGCGAACTCCGGGAGCACCTCGGTGAGCTCCGGGTGGATCGTGGCGCAGTGGTAGCACTCCATGAAGTTCTCGATGATCTGCTTCCAGTTCGCCTTGACGTCGTAGCGGATCCGCTCGCCGAGTTCGAGCGCGGCGATGTCGTAGGCGTCGAGCTCGCCCGCGTCGCCGAGGCGCTGGGCGACGTCGGCGATCACCGTGTCGTCGAAGGACGGCGGCTCCTCGGCCAGGCAGACCCAGGCGTAGCCGAGCCATTCTCGCAGGTGGACGCGGTTGAGGCCGTACTCGTCGCGGTCGATGTCGGGCATGCCTCCGAGGTTCGGCGCCGCGATCAGCTTGCCGTCCAGGCCGTAGGTCCAGGCGTGGTACGGGCATTGCAGCGACCGCTGCACCCGTCCGGCCTCCTCGGTGCACAACCGGGCGCCCCGGTGCCGGCACACGTTGAGGAAGGCGTTGAGGTTTCCCCTGCGGTCGCGGGCGATGAGCACGCTCTCCCGCCCGACCTGCACGGTCTGGAAAGCACCGGGTTCTGCCAGATCGGCGCTGCGCACCGCGCAGAACCAACCGGCCTCGAAGATGCGCGACTGCTCGAGGGCGAAGATCGACGGATCGGTGTAGTGGTGGCCGGGGAGAGTGGCCAGCAGGCTGTGCGGCAACTCCGCAGCGGTCATCTCGGGGCGCCTTTCGGCTCGTTCCACAAGGGCGAATTTGTTGCGCGATGAGCACTGCGTCGCTCGATCGACAACACGATGCGGGCGCGGATCGGGCGCTGTCAAGACGTCCGAGCGAGTTACCGCGAGGTAGTCGCCGCGGCGTCGGGCTGAGCGAGGACATCGGTCGTTAACCGGGAAAACGAACGGGAAATCGACTCCTTCGACGTCTTGACGCACCTCGGAGACGACCCTCACTCTGTTGCGCATGGCGTTACCAGTTCTCTAATGCGCAACACTGGAGGTTCGATGTTCGCTGTCTGCCGCGCCGACGAGCTCGCCCCGGGCGAGTCGACCCGGTTCATCGCCGACGTCCCGATCGCCGTGTTCAACGCCGACGGCGTGTTCTACGCGGTCGACGACACCTGCACCCACCAGGACGCATCGTTGTCCGCCGGATTCCTCGAAGGCTGCTTCGTCGAATGTCCGCTGCACGCGGCGTTCTTCGACCTGCGCAGCGGAGCGCCCACGGGCCTGCCGGCCAAGCGGGCCCTGCGCACCCACCAGGTCCTCGTCGAGGGCGGCACGGTGTACGTCCAGCTCACCCCGCGCGAGGTCGAGCTCCCCCTGGAGGCCGAAGGCGCGGCCTGATCAGCCGGCGCGGCGGCGTTCCAGCAGGACGGTGTCGCGCCAGACCCCGTGGTGCAGGGCGATGCGCTCCCGGGTTCCGGCCACGCGGAACCCGGCGGCGCGGTGCAAGGCGATGCCGGCCTCGTTCTCCGGGAAGATCGAGGCCTGCAACGTCCACAACCCGCCCGTATCGGCTGCGCTGACCTGACTGCGCAGCAACGACTTTCGCGATCGCGAGGACTGGCTCAACCCGGCGTGACGGTGCCGGAGGTCGCGTCCACGGTGATGATCTGGCCCGTGGTGATGTCCGTGGTGGCGTCGCGGACGCAGATCACCGCCGGGATGCCGTACTCGCGGGCCACGGTCGGGCCGTGCGCCATGGGCGAACCGGTTTCGGTGACCAGACCGGCCGCGGTCATGAACAACGGCGTCCAGCCGGGGTCGGTGGTGGTGGCCACCAGGATCTCGCCGGGCTCGATCCGCGCGGTCGCCGGGTCGTGCACGACCCGAGCGGGCCCGGTGACCTTGCCGGGAGAAGCGCCCAGTCCGACCAGCGCGCCGTCGGCGGCCGGTGCGGGCGGTGCCGCGGCCTCCAGGTCCGTGCCGTCGGAGAGCACCGCGATCGGAACCGCGCGGCGGCGGACCTCCCTGTCGTAGCGGGCCTTTCGCTCGGTGGCGAGGGCGCTCTGATCGGACCCGCCCACCGCGGCGCGGATCTCGTCGAGCTCCAGGAACAGCACGTCACCGGGCCGTTCCAGCAGACCGCGCCGGCTGAGGTCGTCGCCGATGCGCAGCAGCTGTTCGCGCACCGCCTGCAACGAGTACAGCCAGGCGAACTTGCCCAGCTCCCGCAGTCCGGTGAGCTTGCGGGCGCGGCGCATCAGGAAGCGGGCGAGGTGGGCGCGGATCGGGCGCTTGCGGCGGGCGCGCTGGAACAGCTCGTCGATCATGGCCTCCGCGCGGGCAGCGGCCTTCTCAAACCGCCGGTCCGGTGCCTGTTCGGGATCGGTGATCCGCAGGTATCCGGCGAGGGTGGCGAAGATCTGCGTCGGGTCCTCCGACCAGCGCGGCATCCCGACGTCGACCTCCGCCGGTGCGCGGTGGCCGTAGCGGGCGAGGAAGTCGTCCAACCCGATGTCGGGCAGCTCGCCCGCCCGGTAGCGGTCGGTGAGCTCGGCCGGTGGCGTGCTGCGCAGGAGTTCCCGGGCCTCGTCGTCGAGGCCGGTGGTCAGCCGCCACAGCGCGAGGTCCATCTCGGTGGTGACGTTGTGCGGCAGCCCGCCGAGCACGGTGTCCAGCTCGCTGGTCGTGGCGACGCCCTTGAGCAGCGACTTCGGGAGCTGGCCGAGGAGGATGCCGATGAACAGCGGCCAGATCACCTCCGAGGCGGTCATGAAGTCCCGCTGCACCTCTTCGGCGAAGCGCAGGCGCTGCTGCGAGTCGGCGAACTCCGGAGCCCTGGCCTGGCGCTTGAGCTTCTCGGTGGCGCGGAAGGCTCGCTCGCGCGCGGCATCGGGGTCGATCAGCGTGCGGATGAGCTCGAACTTCGCCTTCGGCACGACCACGAGGCTCTTCTTCAGCAGCGGCGCGACCGGGAGGGGCAGGCCGCTGCTGGTCGGCGCGAACCGCGGATCGGTGAGCAGGCGCTGCACGATCTCGACGTTGCGCGGACCGTAGACCTCCATCATCTGCGGCAACCGGGAGCGGAAGCGCTTGTTGCGCAGCAGGTCCGAGAAGTCCATGAACAACCGTCCGCCCACGGGAACGATGCCCATCGCATCGCCGAACGCGCCACCGGACAGGCCCGCGGAGTCCATCCACAGCTTCGCGCCGTGCGTCATCGCCGACATGCCGACCGGGGTGAAGGGTCGCAGCATCCCCTGCATGTGCCCCATTTCGAAGTAGACCCGCAGGTCGTCGGATCGGGGCGGGAGCGGGAAGAGCGTGGTGATGGCCCGCGACTGCAACAGCCACAGCTCGCCGTCCCGGTCGATGGCCCACTCGATGTCCTGGGGCGAGCCGAAGCTCTCCTGCACCCGCGCGCCCGCGTCGCGCAGCGCGTCGAGCTGGTCGCGGTCCAGGCACCCGTCGGTGCGCGGCGGGGTTCCGTCGAGGACGTGGTGGTCGGCGATGACCGATCCGTCGACGACCACGTCACCCAGGCCGGGCGCGGCGTCGACCACCATCTCCGCGCGGGTCCCGGTCAGCGGGTTCGCGGTGAACAGCACCCCGGCGGCCTTCGCCTCGACCATCCGCTGCACCACGACGGCCATGCGCACGTCGGTGCCGATCTCGTTGGCGTCGCGGTAGGCGACGGCCCGGTCGGAGTGCAGCGAGTCCCAGCAGCGACGGATCGCCGACAGCAGTTCCCGCTCGCCGCTGACGTTGAGGAACGTGTCCTGCTGCCCGGCGAAGCTCGCGTCCGGCAGATCCTCCGCGGTCGCGCTCGACCGCACCGCCACCCGGTCGGCCCCGAGCCGCCGGTAGGCCTCCAGGACCTCCTGCTCGGGGATCTCGCCGGTCGCGTGCGCCCGGGTCGTCAGGCAGAACCCCTCGGGGACCCGGAACCCGGCTCTGATGAGTTCACCGAGCCCGGCGGCCTTGCCGCCGACCAGTCCGAGCATGCTCGCGTCGACCCGCGCGAGTTCGAGCACTCCAGCGTCGTTGCCGGTCATCAACACCACTCCAGTCCGTACGGCGCGCACCATGACAGCGCCGACCAGACTTCCCGGCACACCACGGCCGAAGGCCGATGCCCAGATGCTAGGCCCGCGACCGGCGATCAGCCGTCAAGAAACCGTCAAAATCCGGACGCCCGTACGCTGCGGCCCGTGGCTGCACAGGTGGAACTGGACGTCGTGGACATGCGGTTGCTGCGGGCGTTGCAGGAGGACGCCCGGATGACCAACCGCGAGCTGGCGGCGAGAGCGGGCATCTCGACCTCGACGTGCTCGGACCGGCTGGCGCGCCTCCGGGGCGCGGGCGTGATGTGCGGGTCGGCGGTGCGCATCGAACCGAGCGCGGTCGGTCGCCCGCTGGAGGCGATGCTGGCGGTGCGCGTGCACCCGCACCGGCGTCCTCTCGTGGACCCGTTCGTGCAGCACGTCCTGGGCCTGCCCGAGACGCGGCACCTCTACCACCTGACCGGCCCGGACGACTTCCTCATCCACGTGACCGTCGTCGACGCCGGCGACCTGCAGAGGCTGGTGCTGGACGAGCTCACCGCGCGCGACGAGGTGGTCATGGTGCACACCCACTTGATCTTCCACCAGTGGCGCGGCGGCCCGCTCATGCCGCCGGGCGCCGAAGGCTGACCGGACGATCGCCGGATGAACGCGCCCTCAGACCGGTGCGGCCGGACCAACGCGGATCAACACCAGCATCGGCCGACGTTCATCCGGAGATCCGACCGCGGCTCCGGAGGACCGCTGATCCTCGGGTGGTGACCGAACAGACGTTTTGGACCCGTGCCGTGCACGCAGGCCGCGACGACCTCACCGATCAGGGCCTGCACGCCGTTCCGCTGGACCTCTCGACGACCTACCCCAGCCGGGACAGCAGGGACGAGGCCGAGCGCCTCGACGTGATGACCACCGGAGCCCAGGTGCCGGGCATGCCGATCTACGCCCGGCTCGGCAACCCGACGGTCGCCCGGTTCGAAGGAGCGATCGCCGAGCTCGAAGGCTGCGAGTCCGGTGTCGCCTTCGCCTCGGGCATGGCGGCGCTGTCGGCGTGCCTGCTCGCCACCGTCGCCGCAGGTCGTCCGCACGTCGTGGCGGCGAGGCCGCTCTACGGCACCAGCGACCACCTCATCGCGTCCGGGCTGCTGGGCAACCAGATCACCTGGGCGGACCCGGCCGATGTCGGTGCCGCCGTCCGGCCGGAGACCGGCCTGATCATCGTCGAGACCCCGGCGAACCCGACGCTCGCGGAGATCGACATCCGCGCCGTCGTCGACGCGGCGGGTGGCGTTCCGGTGCTCGTCGACAACACCTTCGCCACACCGGCTCTGCAGCGGCCCACCGACTTCGGCGCCACCGTGGTCCTGCACAGCGCGACGAAGTTCCTCGGCGGGCACGGGGACGCCATGGGCGGCGTGGTGACCTGCGCGGAGGAGTTCGCCCAGCGCCTGCGCCAGGTCCGCATCGCCACGGGCGGAGTGCTGCACCCCTCGGCCGCGTACCTCCTGCAGCGCGGCCTGGCCACGCTGCCGGTCCGCATGGAGCGCTCGTCGGACACGGCAGCGGTCCTCGCGGAGCGGCTGCTCGCGCACCCGAAGGTCAGCGCCGTGCACTACCCGGACCCGAGCAAGCTCGGCCAGCTCACCACCGGCGGTGCGATGCTGTCGTTCGAGTCGGAAGCCCCGCCGCACGAGGTGGTTTCCGCAGTCCGCCTGATCACCCCGGCGGTCAGCCTCGGCAGCACCGACACGCTGCTGCAACACCCAGCATCGCTGTCGCACCACATCGTCGCCCCGCAGGACCGCGCGGCAGGCGGCATCCCGGACAGCCTGCTGCGCCTGTCGGTCGGCCTCGAATCCCCGGAAGACCTCTGGCACGACCTCGACCAAGCCCTCGACCGAACGACCTGAGCCGTTCCGGCCCGTTCGAACTTCGCGCGGAAGTGCGAACGGGCGCCTTGGTCAGGCCTTCTCGTGGGCGATCTGGATGAGGTTTCCGCAGGTGTCGTCGAGGACGGCTGTGGTGACAGGGCCCATGTCGGTGGGCTGCTGGGTGAAGCGCACGCCCTGGGCGGTGAGGCGGTCGTACTCGGCCTGGACGTCCTCGACCGCGAACGAGGTGAAGGGGATCCCGTCGGCCACCAGCGCCTGCTTGAAGGGCTTGGCCGCCGGGTGCTGGTCGGGTTCGAGCACGAGTTCGGTGCCGTGGGGCTCCTCGGGCGAGACGAGTGTGATCCAGCGGAACTCGCCCATCGGGATGTCGTGCTTGACCTCGAAACCGAGCATCTCGGTGTAGAACCGCAGCGCCTTGTCCTGGTCATCGACCATCATGCTGTGCAGGTTGATCCTCATGCTCCCGGCCCTTCCTCAGCCACCGCTCGACGATCGGTTCGAGCGGCGCGGTGTCGATGTGGTGGAACTTGTACCGGCCGTCACGGCTCGCCCTGACCAGCCCCGCCGCTTCCAGGGCGTCGAGGTGCTGCGAGATCGCCTGCCGTGACGAGGCGAGCCCGTGCTTGGTGGCCAATCGTGCGCAGATCTCGAACAGTGTCTGCCCGTTCTGCTCGGTCAGCTCGTCGAGGATCGCGCGCCGCGTGCCATCGGCCAGCGCCTTGAACACGGCGTCATCCACACCACGAACGATAGGCAAGCAACGACTTGCATGTCAACTCGACCCGGTGCCGCGACCTGGGCAGGTGCCGTGGGGGACACGATTTCAGTGGAAGTCGGAACACGGATTTCCACTGATATCGGAGTTCGGACCCCCACTGAAATCCGGAACCTCACCCGGACTACCTGGATGGGGGACCCTGGCTCGGTGCCGGGCTGGGAGAGGGTTCAGCGAGGGGGAAGGCTTCGGCGGGGTCTTGGAGGACGTCCTGGGAGCGGGCGAAGAAAGTGGAGTGATCGGTGAAGTCGACGCGGAGCCAGGGGTCTCGGGGGAGGTTCCGGCCCATGGGGGTGCCTTGAATCGCGGCGATGCGGCTTGTCGGGACTTCGAAACAGGACACGGGGTGGTTCGGTGAGGGCAGGTTCTCCGCAGCCTTCTGCACGACTGACTTGGCTCGGCCGAGCAGGCCCGATGCCGCTTCTTCTGCTTTGGTCACCTGGTTGCTCCTGACCACGACCGCGACGCGTTGGTCGGTGAAGGCCAGGAACGCTTCACCGGGGACGTTCGCGATGTGGTCGGTGAAGCGGACCGCGTCGCGGTCCGAGTGGTCGGCGAAGGCCCACCAGTGGACCGAGAGTTCGTCGGCCCACTCGTCACCGTGGAACGCGCCATCGATGATCTGCCTGCTCGGCAGTGGCCAGTTCGGTTCTTCGACCAGCGACTTCCGCACCTCTGAGAGCGGTTTGTGCGGGACGGTGGGCTTCTGGCCGATCACCGAGGCGGGGTAGGCCTGGGCGGGGGTCTCCAGCCAGAGCAGCGTTTCTCCGTCGCTGACCCAGTCGTCGGTCAGCAGCTTCCGCCACTTCTTCTGGAGCAGTTCCTGCTCGGTCCTGGGGAGGTCAGCCACGGATTCCTCGTTGGTGGTTGACGGTGTCTGCCATGAACTGGGCGTCACGGGGTGTCCGTGCGTGGAGCACGAAACCGGAGCCGTCGGTGAACTCCAAACCGCAGTGGCGGTGCGGCTTTCGCTTCGGTCCGACGGTCTGGCACTGCGCGACGTTCTGGAGTGGGAACTCCAACCACGGGGCGATTCGCCAGGCGGGGATGTGCTCGCCCGGCTCGTTCCGGCCGAATTCCTCCGGCTTGTGCAGGAGTTCGCGCCAACCGGGTTGTGGTTTCGATTTCGGGACGGCGTCGTCCACGTGGGTGACGAGGATCAGGAGCCTCGCCGGGGTCAAGACCCACAGCTGCCACAAAGCGGCGTATCCGGTCGGTCGTTCGCGTTGGAACAGCTCGACGGCTGCGCACTCCATCTTCGGGCCCACGATGGTCAAGTCCGCCAGGGTGATCCGTTCCCCATCGGATCCCGAATGGTCATCCCCATCCCCGAACGCGAGCGTGAGCGCGGTGACGGCGACGGCCCCGGCCACGTTCCCAGCCGCTTTTCCGAGCCTGTCGCTGAGCTTCCTCTTGGGGATGGGGTTACCGCGTTCGTCGCATCCGGGGACGTGGTACTTGAAGTTGTGCTGCCAGGTCGCCCACACGATCGGCTCGTCCGGACGGACCCACTGCCGTGCGGTCAACGTGGCGCTGAGCATCTCGGACACGGTCATGCCATCACCCCCTACATCTCGAAGCCGCGGTTCTCAGCAGCCTGACGCTCCTCGGAACTGGAGGGTTCCGCAGCCTTGTCGTAACCGTATTTCACGCCCTGCTCGATGCCCTGCTCAGTGGCCGTTTGCAGACCTTCGCCGAGAACGGCGTCCGTCACCCGCGTCTGACCGCCGAGCCCGACGGTGCCCAGGCCCGCCTGGACCGCGTTGGTGGCGAGGGCTTGTTCCCCTCGCGCGCTTTGCGACAGGTCACCGCTCCAGCTGCGCCTGACATCAGGCGCGGTGGCGTCGGTCACCTCCTGCCGGGCGAACCGGTTTCCAGTAGTCGAAGCCATGTCGTTGGCTTCGGCGCGGGCGAGCCGTTCGCGGGCATCGGCCAGGCTCTCGACGGCGTTGGGCCGTCCTTCGGTCACTGCGCGTTCGGCGTCTCGCACCGCGTCCTGAGCCCTGCCCAGGCTTGCGTGATCTCCACGAGTGAGCGTCTTGGCCAGTGGGTTGGCGTCGATCTGGCGGGAGACCCAGCGCTGGGCGACGTTGCCGCCGCGGAGGTCGTTCATCTTCTCCACGACCTGGCGGAGCGGGCCGCGTCGGAGTTGGACGAGGAGTTCTTCCAGCTTGGTGACCAGGGGCTTCAACTTGTGGAGGAGTTCGGCGACCTTGGTGCCGAGGCGGGTGCCGGTGATGGCGACCTGACCGGCCGTCATGCCGGTTGCCGCGCCGACGGAGGCTCCGGCGGTGATCCAGGAGGCCGCGAGGGCGGCGATCCACTCGATGATCAGGCCGAGGACCAGTTCCTGGATGATGTCGATGACCATCTCGACGAAGGCGTCGAAGAGGTCCGCGGCGAGTTCCAGCATCTGCTTCAGGCCGAGGACATCGGTCGCGAAAGCCCGGGAGCCGTCGGTGAACTCGGTCATCTGCTTGCGGAACGCGTCGCCGGCCTGGCCCTCCCAGGCCGGGCGGGTCGCCTCTGCGCGCTGCTGCTCCTGCTCGCCGAGCTTCTCCAGCCACTCGGCGACCTGCTCCCAGCCCTTGGCGGTGGCGCGCATCTGCTCGGGGTCGCCGATGGCCGGTTCCAGCACGAACTCGACCAGCGGGCTGATCACCAGCGAGATCAGGAAACCCAGACCGTTGTCCACGAAGGACTGACCGGGGCTGGTGACCAGCTGGAGCTGTTCCATCCGGGCGTTGACCGTCGCGATCGCGATGTCCGGCGGGTTCTCGGCCTTGGCGAGGTCCTGCGCGGCCGAGGCGGTGGACATGCCGTACGCGGCGGTCTGGTCCATGAAGCCGCGGCGCGCTCCACCGGCTCCGTTGACCCCGCCGATCGTGCCGGGGCCGGAACCGGCGCCGCCCAGGCCGGCGATGTCGATGCCGCCGAGGTTGTCGGCTTCCTTCTGATCGGTCTCGGCGTAGTCCTTCGCGCAGTCCGCCACGGCCTGCGCGATGTGCTGCATGAACCCGCCGGCCTTCGTGGCCAGGTCCCGGCACTCCTCCAGCGAGTCGAAGTAGGCGAAGGCCATCAGCTCGCCGAGAGGACCGAAGCAGTCATCGCTGACGCGAGCCTGCTCCAGCACTTGGGCCAGCTGGTCGAGGTGCTGAGACACGCCGTCGGAACCTCGGCTGTGGGCGGACAACGCCTCCGGGGCGACCTTCATCGTCATCGCGTCACCTCAGGAACGAGCCGTCGGAGTGGTCGTCCTCGTCGTCCGCGCGCTGCGTCGAGCCCTCCGGCGGCGCGGTGGGCGGTGCGGGGGAGTGGGCGTTGAAGGCGCTCTTGAACTGCTCGGCGCGATCGCCCAGCACCGGTTGCACGGTCTCGTCCATCTGCCGGGCGGCGTCCTGAGTGCCCTCGCGGATCGCGGTCATGATGCTCTGCTGCAGGGAGGTGTGCGGCTGGCGCGTGGCGCTCGCGGTCAGCTGCAGGTCCAGCACCGCGCCCGACGGGGCGACGGTCACCGTGACGCTGCCGTCGGCGCTGCGGCCCTGCCCCTTGATCTCCTGCACGCGCTCGCGGAGCCGACCGGCTTGCGCGGCCTGCTCCTCGAACTTCCGCATCATCTCCTGGATGCGCTGCGATGGCTGTGCCACGAACAGTCCCCTCGTCGTTCGACCTACCGCGCGGTGGATGCTAGCCAGCGCAACGATCTTCGTGGGGTGATTCCGGGTGATCTGCGCTGCACCTCGGGGTCGGGCGAAACCTACTTCGGAGTAGGTTGCCGTTAGGCTGGCTCGGTGCGAGGGACGGTGTGTGATGGTCGGTGAGTCGCGGCCCGCGGGGTTCTGGGGTCGTGCGGGGGAGCGAGCGCGGCAGGTCAACCAGAGCCGGAGGGTGGTCGGAACGCTGCGCGGGGTCCGGCGGATGCTGCCCGGGTCCGGCGAGCTCGCGTTCTCCGATCCGGGGAAGCCCTCCGACCGCGTGGCGCGGCTGATGATGCAGGTCGCGGGCGATCGGCCGAGCGCGGTGCGCGAGCTCGGCCTGGTGACCGTGCAGGCGTGGCAGGCGCTGACCAGCCGGGGTGCCGCCGACGGGGCCGTGACGATCATGTTCACCGATCTCGTGGGCTTCTCCACCTGGGCGCTGCGCGCCGGTGACGACCAGGTCCTGCGGTTGCTGCGGGAGTTCTTCGGCGTCAGCCACGAGGTCGTCGGCGGGTACGGCGGTGTGGTCGTCAAATCGCTCGGCGACGGGGTGATGGTCGCCTTCTCCGACGTCGACAAGGCGATCGAGGCCGCCGCTGCGCTGGGGTCGGCGGTCAGCGCGCTCAAGCACGACGGTTACCGCCCGTCGCTGCGGGTGGGCTTGCACCGCGGTTGGCCGCGCAAGGTCGGCAAGGACTACATCGGGGTGGACGTCAACATCGCCGCGCGCGTGGCCGACGCCGCCAACGGCGGGGAAGTGCTGGTCACCGAGCAGGTCCTGGAGGCCGCCGATCGCGAGCGGTACGTGGCGCGCAGCCGTCGCTTCCGGGCGAAGGGGACACCGAAGGGCCTGGCCGTGTACGCGGTGGTTCCCCGTCACGAGCGGTGACGGAACGGGTGTACCGTCGCAACTGGACAGCATGCTGTCCAGTTCGTCGTCGAGCCCGGATGGGATTTCCTTGCGCACCGTCCTGACCGCCATGCCCGCCTACTCGCACCTCGTCCCGCTGCTGCTGCCGGTCGGTCGCCGGCTGCGCGACGCCGGGCACGACGTCCTCGTCGCCACCAGCGAAGCCATGGCGGACACCATCGAGCAGGCCGGTCTCCGGCCCGTCGTCCTGCCCGACCTGATCACCATGCGCGACCTCGCCGCGGACCCGGAGCGCTTCGGCGCGAAGGGGCTCACCGACGTCGCCGAGCGGCGCGGCACCGAGACCATCGGTGTCACCCCGGAGGTCTTCGGCGGCAACTTCGTCGGCGTGCTCGGACGCCACTTCGGCGAGAAGCTCCTGGAGCACGTGGAGCGCCCGGACCTGATCGTCCGCGAGGCGACCGAGTTCGGCGGTTACTACGCGGCCGAGAAGTGGGGCATCCCCAACGCCGTGATCGACATCAGCCCGATGGCGCCGTTCGGCGACGTCCTCGACGAGATCAACGCCGGTCGTGCGCACTTCGGGCTCGCCCCGGTCGACGACCCGTGGCAGCCGATGAGCTTCTTCCGGGCGGGAGTCGTGCCCGAGACCTTCTACCCGGACGGCGCGCGGCTGGAATCCGCGCGCCACTACCGGATTCCCGACGGCGACGCCCAGCGGCTCGACCCGGCCGTCGCCGATCTCCCGGACCGCCCGCTGGTGCTGGCCGGCCTCGGGTCCAACGCGCCGATGATGCTCGGCGAACGTCCCCTGCTGCTCGACACGATCATCGAAACGCTCGGCAAGCTCCCGGTCACGGGCGTGGTCGCGCTCGGCGCCAACCGCGATCCGGGGGAGTGGACCGGGGTGCGCGCGGAGAACGTGCACCTGACCTCGTTCGTCCAGCAGCAGACGCTGCTGCCCGCCTGCGACGCGTTCATCACCCACTGCGGTTTCAACAGCACCCGCGAATCGCTCTACGCCGGGGTGCCGATGGTGGGGCTGCCGATGTTCGCCGAGCAGCCCGGAAACGCCGCCCGCATCACCGAGATCGGCGCGGGGCTGGCGTTCAACATCGAGGACGTGACCGTGCCGCTGCTGCACGAGGCGGTGTCGCGGGTGCTGGAGGAACCGTCGTTCCGCAGCGCCGTCCGCGGAGTGCAGCGCCGAGTCCTGGCGCTGCCCCCGCTCTGCCAGCTCGCAGCGGACCTGGAGGAGCTGGTCTAGAGGCCGGCCAGTTCGTCGTCGGTGAGCGCGACGTCGAGCGAGCGGAGGGTTTGCGCCCGGTCGTCGACCGGTGTCATCTCCTGCGAGCCGTCGGGTCGTTCGACGACGAAGGTGTCGCCGATGAGCTTGCGGCTGATTCCCTCGTCGAGCCGCATCACCACGAGCCTGCCGGTGAACGGCGAGTCCGGGTGCGTGGCGGTGTAGTGGTTGTAGACCTCGTAGTCGATGAGCCGTTGCGGCTGGTCGTCGAAGGCGTGCAGCGGTTCCCAGCCCTCCGAGGTCTCCTTCTCCAGCGTCCACAGTCGACCGTCGCGGGACAGCCGGTGGTTCCAGCCGGCCTGGTCGACCACCGCGCCGTCGGCCAGCCGCATCGGGCGCAGCACGCCCGCGCCGAAACCGACGTCGGCCAGGTGCTCGTCGCCGTCGACGGTGACGACGAGGTTCATGTGGGTTCGCGGGCCGTTGCGATGCGGCTGGACCCGTGCGGCCCGGCGGGACACCTCGTAGCCGAGGCGTTCCAGCGCGGCGGCGAACAGCAGGGAGTGCTCGAAGCAGTAGCCGCCGCGCTGCCTGCGCACCAGCTTCGCCGTGATCGATTCCAGGTCGAGTCGCGGTGTGCGCCCGAGCGCCGGATCGACGTTCTCGAAGGGGATCGTGCGCACGTGCGCCTCGTGCAGCGCGGTGAGGGCCTCGGCGGACGGCGGTGCGGCGGGCTGCCCGGTGCGGGCGAGGTACGCATCGAGGTCGAGCGACTCGACGTCCCAGGGGTCGGTCATGGTCACAGCCTCACACCTCCAGCGCGGTGGAGGTCAACGGTCTCCCCCGAGGTTCCGGGAGAGCCGGGTCAGCAGCTCGCTGAGGCCGTCGATCTCCTCGGGTGACAGGCCCGCGACCAGCTGCTCGTTGGCCTTCCGCGACGCCTGCTGGAGGCGGCGGTGGGCGGCGCGACCGGCGCCGGTGAGATGCAGGCGCACCGCGCGGCGGTCGCCCTCGGCCTCGCCGCGCTCCAGCCATCCGGTCTCGACCAGGCGATCCACCTGGCGGGCCAGCGTCTGGCCGCTGACGTGCAGCGATCTGGCCAGGTCCCGCTGGATCACCGGCCCGTGCACGGTGAGCGCTTCCAGGATCGTCCACGTCGTGAAGCTCGCCCCGGCCTCGCCGAGCCGTTGCTCGAAGTTCGCTCGCGCTTGCCGAGCGATCATGTTGAACCGGTATCCGAGGCTGCCCAGACCGGTGCCGATGGCGTCCACCATGGCGCCAGTTGTACCCCAGGCCACCCCTTCTGCACCATGGAACGCAGAGTGCAATAATGCACTCCGTGGCTGATGGTGCAACTCCTGCTCTGAAGCGTCGGGTCCGCACGGCTCACCGGCTGACCGCCGCGGCGCGTCGCCGCACCGCCGAGGACGGGCTGTCCGGTTTCACCGTGGACGAGGTCTGCGACGAGGCGGGCATCTCCAGGCGCACCTTCTTCAACTACTTCGCGTCCAAGGAGGACGCCGTACTGGGGTTCACAACGCTGTGGGACCAGCACGAGATCGAGGAACGGTTCACCTCGGGCGGCGACCCGGACGAACCGGGGGTCTCGGCGAGCCTGCTCGACGACTACGCCGCGCTCCTGGTCGACCGCTGGACCGAGGTCGGACTCACGCCCGAGCACGTCGCAGACCTGGTCGCGGCCATGGATCGCGAACCCCGGCTGCTGTCGCGGGTGTTCGAGCACGTCCAGACGCGCGAACGCGCCGACGTCGCACTGGTGCGAGCCAGGGAAGGGCTCCCGGAAGGAGACCTCCGGGCCTCCGCCGCCGTCCAGGTGGTCTGCGCGCTCGCCGGCGCCTGCATGGGGCAGTTCCTCGACCCGGCCAACTCCGAGTCGCTGAACACGCTCATGCAACGCCGCTTGGTGGCCGCTCGCGAGGTTTTCGCCGCCACGCCCACCGGAGGGACCCGATGACCGAAACCGAACCCACGTTACTGCTCACCAAGCGGCGGATCTGGATCATCTTCAGCGCGCTGATCGCGGGAATGCTGCTGGCCAGCCTCGACCAGACCATCGTGTCCACCGCGATGCCCACCATCGTCGGCGACCTCGGCGGCGTCGCGCACCAGGCGTGGATCACCACCGCCTACCTGCTGGCCACCACCATCGTCATGCCGATCTACGGCAAGTTCGGCGACGTGCTCGGCAGGCGCACGCTGTTCCTGGTCGCCATCGCGCTGTTCACGCTCGCCTCGGTCGGCTGCGCCGTGGCCGGGGACTTCTGGACCTTCGTGATCTTCCGCGCCGCGCAGGGCCTCGGCGGCGGTGGCCTGATGATCCTCTCGCAGGCGATCATCGCCGACATCGTGCCCGCCAGCGAGCGCGGCAAGTACCTCGGACCGCTCGGCGGCATCTTCGGTCTCGCCGCGGTCGGCGGCCCGCTGCTCGGCGGGTTCTTCGTCGACCACCTGTCCTGGCACTGGGCGTTCTACATCAACATCCCGATCGGCATCGCCGCGTTCGCCATCACCTACTTCGCACTGACCCTGCCCAGCAAGAAGGCCACCAAGCCGCTGGACATCCCCGGCGTGGTGCTGCTGGCGCTGGCCACCACCAGCCTGATCTTCTTCACCGACTTCGGCGGCGACTCCGCGCACGGCTGGAGCGCGCCCGAAACCTGGCTGTGGGCGGCGGGCCTGGTCATCGCCGCGGCGCTGTTCGTGCTGGTCGAGTCCCGGGCGAGCGACCCGGTCATCCCGCTGTCGCTGTTCCGCAACCCCATCTTCGTCAACGCCACCAGCATCGGGCTGGTGCTCGGGCTGGGCATGTTCGCCGCGCTGGGCTTCCTGCCCACCTTCCTGCAGATGTCCACCGGGACCTCGGCGGCGGTGTCGGGCATGGCGATGCTGCCGATGATGGCCGGTCTGATGCTGACCTCCATCACCTCCGGTGCGCTGATCACCAAGACCGGTCGCTACAAGGTGTTCCCGATCCTGGGCACGCTCATCACCGCGGGCGGGATGCTCGCCATGACCACGCTGTCGGCCGACACGCCGGTGTGGCTGCTGTGCGTGTTCCTGTTCGTCTTCGGCGCCGGTCTCGGGCTGATCATGCAGGTCGTGGTGCTGGTGGTGCAGAACTCCGTCGACCCGGCGCTGATCGGCACCGCGACCAGCACCAACAACTACTTCCGCGAGGTCGGCGGCGCGCTGGGCGTCGCGGTGTTCGGCACGATCTTCTCCACCCGGCTGGCCGAGAACCTCACCGAGATCTTCGCGGGCGCCGGTGCGTCCGCGCAGCAGGCCGAGCAGTCCGCGGTGTCGCTGTCGCCGAACGTGCTGCAGCAGCTGCCCGAACCCGTGCGGGACGCGATCGTCGCCGCCTACGCCGACGCGCTGGCGCCGGTGTTCTGGTACCTGGTGCCGTTCATGGCCATCGCGTTCCTGCTCTCGCTGCTGCTCAAGCAGATCCCGCTGTCGGAGGTGGCCGGGCTGGTCGCCCGCGGCGAGGCCATCGGCGGCCACGAAGCCGAAGAGCTCGAAGCGCAGCAGCGCGTCACCACCAAGACCCACTGATCGCGGGAGGACTCGCATGGCGGAGATGGATCTGCGCGTCCGGTTGCTGGGCAAGGCGCTGAGCCTGGCTCCCAGCGTCACCGGCATGACCGACGAGCAGCTGATCGCGCGGCAGCGGAAGACCTTGCCGCGCAACAAGGTCATCGACTTCCTGCTGGGCTCTCGCGCTCCCGGCATCGTCACCAGCGACCTCACCGCCGCCGGGGCCGACGGCCGCATCGGGGTCCGGGTGTACCGGCCGATGCGGGCCACCGGGCCGCTGCCGCTGATCGTCAACATCCACGGCGGCGGCTGGGTCAGCGGGAACCTCGACATGGCGGACTGGCTGTGCGGCCGGGTCGCCAAGGAGGTCGGGGCGGTCGTGGTGTCGGTGGACTACCGGCTCGCGCCCACCCACCGTTTCCCGATGGCCGTCGAGGACTGCTACGCCGCGCTCGTCGACGTCGCCGGGCGCGCGGCCGAACTCGGCGCCGACCCGCAGCGGATCGCGATCATGGGCGACAGCGCGGGCGGCAACCTCGCCGCCGTGATGTGCCTGCTCGCGCGGGACCGCTCCGGTCCGGAGGTCGCCTTCCAGGGACTGATCTACCCGGCCACCGACATGACGCTGGGCAGCCGGTCGCTGGAGGACAACGCCGAGGCACCGGTGATCACCACCCGCGAGGCGCGGAAGATGCGCGACACCTACCTCGACGGGCAGGACCCGGCGAACCCGCTGGTCTCACCGCTGAAGGCGGCGACGCACGAGGGGCTGCCGCCGGCGCTGATCCAGGTCGCCGAGCACGACCCGATCCGCGACGACGGCCTCCGCTACGGAGAGGCGCTGCGAGCCGCCGGTGTCCCGGTCCGCACCACCACCTACGTCGGCATGCCGCACGGCTACATGTCCTTCCCGAACATCTGCCGCAGCGCGCCCCAGGCCCTCGCCGAACTCTGCGAGGAACTCTCCACAGCACTCGTGCGACCCCGCGTGACCGACTAGGAACTGCTCACGGGCGCGGCGAAGCCGTCCTGCTTCAGGTGCGGGACTCAACCGGCACCGCCGCGGGTTCTGAGCGGCTTCGTGGCGAGTACGCCGGGACGCCGTGTATCGGCATACATCAGGAGCGGCGCACGGAGTTCACGGAGCCGCTCAGGTTCCGCCACTGGCACCGCCGAGCAAGAAGACCACCGCCGAACACAAGAAGAAGGGTCGGGGCGTGGCCGCGCGGGAGGTTGCGGACACGCCCCGATTCTTCACCGGTGAGGCTTCGGCTGAATCCTCACCAGCCCACGGCCACCACGAGCCACCGCGGGCCTTCGTGGGAGACGTAGGAGGCCTGCTCGGCCACGTCGTCGTAGGGGAACCCGTAGGACTTCCCGTCGATGTTGTGGTCGTGCCAGAACTTGGCGTAGTAGTTCGCCGGTCCGGTCGGGTAGAACTTCGACGGGTCGTGCTGCTGGTCCTCCGGCAGGTCGGCGACGTGGCGGTTGAGCGCGGCGCACTCGTTGGCGTCGCCGCCGAGGGTTCCGGCGCAGCCGAAGATGTTCTTCGTCGTCTCGTTCACGCCCACCGAGTTCGCGTAGTCGGTGAAGTAGTTCGCCTGCGCGCCGCCGTCCTGGAACTCCGGCGAGCTGCCGGGCGCGATGATCCGGTTCGGGTCGTCGGCCAGGTGCTTGAACTCCACCGGGACCTCGTCGCGGAACTTCTGGAAGGTCGCCTCGCGGCTCTCCTGGAACGTCTCGTAGTCCTCGCCGAACGCCGCGTCGAAGCCGTCCTCGGCGTGCAGCCGCATGGCCAGCTTCAGGCCGAAGGCGTCGACGCGGGTGGTGTTGCCGTTGAACACGTTGTCGCCCACGGTGAACTCGATGAATCGGTCAGCGGGCTGTCCGGTGCTCCGAGGTGGAACTCCATGCGGCCCGCCGAGTTCGCGGGCATGTCCAGGTAGGGCTGCTCGGCGATCGAGTGCGTCTCGCCGTTGAACGTCCAGTACACCTGGTCGTCGGGGTACTGCCCGGTGGTCTGGTTGATGACCTTGACCATGAGTTCGTTCTGCGCCGGGGGAATGCTCGCGACATCGCCCCAGAACTCCTCGGGCGGCGGGGTTCCCGCGGGTGCGACGTTCGCGGTGCGCGGCTCGGCGGGTCGTGCTGCCTGGGCCGGGAGCGAGGCGGCGACGGTGGCCGAGGCCAGCGCGCTCGCGGTCAGCAGGCCCAGAGCACCACGGCGCCAGCGCCGCTTCGTTGCGGATGCGGTCATGTTTTTCACTCTCCGAACTAGGAGGAATGAAGATATGAGAGCGCTCTCGAGTTTCAGGCTTTCTCGATCCCGAGCGGAAGTCAACTTTCCGTTTCCGAACTGTCCGCTTCTCGCCAGCGACGACGCCGGAGTTCGCACTTCCCGGGCGTTCTGCGACTTTTCGGCGCGGGGCGGGTGGAGTGCCGGATTTCGCTGACCGCCCCCGGCCGCTCTGGGTACCGTTCAGCATCAGTTCGCCGCACCGAGGGGGAAGGGCCATGGCCAGAGGCGATCGCCGTCCGACCCTGGAGACCGTCGCCGCCCGCGCCGGAGTCTCCCGCGCGACCGTGTCGCGGGTGATCAACGACCAGCCCGTCGCGCCGTCCAGCAGACGCGCTGTGGAATGCGCGATCGCCGAGGTCGGCTACGTGCCCAACCAGGCCGCGCGCAGCCTCGTCACCCACCGGACCGGTCTGATCGCGCTGGTGCTGCCCGAATCCTCCACGCGCGTGTTCTCCGACGACCAGTTCTTCCCCCGGCTCATCCAGGGCGTCAGCCAGGAGCTGGACGACGAGGACGAGCAGCTGGTGCTGATGCTGGCCGGGTCGGAGGCGAGCCGCGACCGGATCGAGCGCTCGGCGGTGGCCGGGCGGGTCGACGGTGTCATGCTCGCCTCGCTGCACGGCGCGGACGCGCTGTCGGCGGTGCTGGCGAAGTCCGGGATCCCGGTGGTCAGCAACGAACGCGTCCTCGGGCCGGTCGAGGTGCCCAGCGTCGGCGTGGACAACCGGGGTGGTGCGAGGACGGCCGTCGAGCACCTGATCGCCTCCGGGCGCAGGCGCATCGCGACCATCACCGGACCGCCGGACATGATCGCCGGGAGGGACCGCCTCGACGGGTACCTGGACGCCCTCGGCGACTCGCAGGAGCCGGTCGTGGCGGCGGGGGACTTCACCCGCGCGTCCGGCGAGGCGGCGATGAAGCGGCTGCTGGACGAGGAACCCGGGATCGACGCCGTGTTCGCCGCCTCCGACCTGATGGCCGAGGGAGCGCTGCACGTGTTGCGCCAGAGCCGTTTTCGCGTCCCGGGTGACGTGGCGCTGGTCGGTTTCGACGACATCACCAGGGCTCGTTACACCGAACCGCCGCTGACCACCGTCAGCCAGCCCATCGACGGCATCGGCCGCCAGCTCGCGGCTCAGCTGCTGCGCCTGATCGCCGGCGAGGCCGTCGAACCGGCGATCACCCTGACCGCGGAACTCGTCGTCCGCGAGTCCTCCTGAGCGTCGTCCCCGCCCCGGGCCCCGACGCGAGAAGTCCGGGCGAGGCCGTGGTGGCCCCGCCCGGACTCCGATCGCCGGTGATCAGATCACGGGAAGTTCGCCAGGTTCGACGGCGTGGTCTCCGGCGGGGTCACATCACCCGTGTCGTTGATGACGTGGGTGATCGATCCCTTCTCGTTGAGCGAGACCGTCGCCATGCTGTGGAACTTCACGCCCGGCACCGCCGGGACCTCGAAGGCGTGGTGGTTCTTCACCTCGGGGTTGGTGTTGAAGAAGCAGTAGCTCCCCAAGCCCCAGGCCTCGTGGTTGGTGACCTGGTCACCCACCTTGTAGGCGGCCCAGCCCTCCAGGCCGTTGTCGTTCATGTACGAGGCCTGGTCCGGGACGTCGTAGGGCATCTCGTTCTGGAAGAAGATCGTCTTGCCGTTGTTGCCGTTCCAGATGACCTGGTACTTGTTGTAGTGCTCGACGAACAGGCCGGTGGCCGTCACGTCGTCACCGTTGACCAGCACACCCGTGTCGCCGGGGTTGACGTCCCAGCCGAACGAGCCCTCGTTGCCGTGGTCGGCGCGCCAGGCCCAGATGTGGTCCATGACCGCGTTCTTGCTGTTGACGATCAGGCTGTTGGTCGCCTTGCCCGCAACGGTGCCGCCCAGCCGGAAGAACACGTCCTGCATGATCGTCGGGTTCTGCGAGTGGTCCGCCGAAGCGCCCTCCTCGCCGACGGTCAGCAGGCTCGGCGAGTTCTGGGTGCCCGCGTCGAACAGCACGCCCTTGATGCGCACGCCGTCGACGTCGGCGACCTCCATCGCCGTCTTGCCGGTGTCGGGCATGAGCGTCGGGTAACCGATGCCCAGCACGATGGTGTCCGGGTTGGTGATCTTGATCGTGTCGTCCAGGTGGTACACGCCCGGGGTGAAGAACAGGTTGCAGCCCGAGGCCACGGCGGCGTTGATGTCCGCGGCGGTGTCGGTCGGCTTGGCCACGTAGAACTGGCTCATCGGCACCGACTTGCCGGGGGTGTCACCGTTGGCCCAGCTCGGACCGGTGGCATTGGTGCGCACGTCCGGGCGGAACACCTGGAACTTGCCCGCGTCGTCGACGTACAGGTACGGCACGTCGGCCGACACCGGCGTCGACTCCAGCGTGGTGTGCGGCGGCGTCGGGAACGCGGTGGGCGGTGCGCCCTGCACGCCGGAGAACGTCATGTTCCAGACGCCGCCGTCCCAGGCGCCCAGCTGCGAGTCGCGGGTGTACCACTGCTGCTGCGACGAGGACTCCGTGGTGCCCGAGACCTTGGTGTCGGCGAGGTAGCCACCGCTGGCCCAGCCGTAGCTCGCCGGGTACAGATCCAGGTCGCCCTGGATGTCCATGCGGCGCATCGGCGCGGCCTGCGACACGCCCCAGCGGTTGGCGCCGTTGGGCTTGACGGTCATGTTCTCCGCCGAGCGCCAGAAGTTCTGGGTCGCGTTGCCCTCGTCGGACTCGTTGAACGCGTCGACCGTGATGTTGCCGTTGATGGTGACGTCGCCGGGGTTCTTGCCCAGGCCCGCCACCGAGGTGTAGTAGCCGACGTTGTCGTTGACGGCGTACTCACCCGGCTTGAACAGGTGCGCTACCCGGTCCTCGGACATCTGGTCGGCCAGCGTGTCCTTGAGGTTGTTGAAGTCGTCGTCGAGCTGCTGCTGGATGCTCTCCGGCGACATCGACGGGTCGAAGATCCGCACGTTCGGACCGAAGTCCGGCGTGTCGGTGCCCGCGCACGCCTGAGGTCCGGGTGCCGGAGCTGCGGGCTTCGCGGGTTGAGCGTGGTTCGCGCCGGGCATCGCCGCCGCACTGGGCGCGACGGCGGTGACGGCGGCGACAGCGGCCATTCCCGCGAAGAACGGGAACCGGCGTCGCCCACGCCGTTGTGAGACGGGAGTCATGTTTCAAGCACCTCCGGAAAAGGACAATGCGACGAACGCACTGCATGAGAGCGCTCTCAGATCGGGACCCTAGACCGATCAAGAGCATTTCCGGAAGGTGGTCGTCGTGAAACCGCCAGCGCGGCAGTGGATTCCCGTTTTACCAGCTGAGGTGTCCGCCGTGGGTAGAGCGACCATCGCGGCGCCGCATTCACGGATTCGGTTGCGTTTCCCCTTTCTCGATTTCCGCCCGGAGAGCGGAAAGAAGCGGGGGCACGTATTCCAGCCTACTGCGGTTCAATTCTCGGATCACGATTTTCTCAATCCCGGACCCGCGCACCGGTCGTCAGGTCGAGCGCGCGGAACGCGAAGTGCAGGTCGTAGCTCAGCGAGGGGGAGTTCAGCAGCGACCGCTCCAGCAGCTGCTCGGCGCTGACCAGTCGCTTGCGGACCGCCGCGCCCGAGATGCCCAGCGACTCGGCGGCGAGGCTCGTCCTGGCGTCGGCGAGCAGCCAGGCCTGGACGGTCTCGACCAGCCGCGGCGAGTCCCGCAGCGGCGCGATCAGCACCTCGGCCCAGCGGCGAACCTCCTCGCCGCGCAGCAGCTCGTCGATGTCGCGCGGCGACCGCGGTGCCTCGGGACCGCCGTGCAGCCGCAGCGCGAGGTCCAGCTGTGCCTGGTCGGGGAGCCGGTGCAGGTCGCGGCCCAGCAGCGAACCGATCTTGTGCAGCCGGCCGCTGAGGGTGTTGCGGTGGATCTTGAGGTGCCGGGTGGCCTGCTGGTGGAAGGCCAGCCACGACATCAGGGTGCTGCGCAGGTCGTCGCGCGACGGGTCCTGGGGACGGGCGGGTTCGAACTCCTCCAGCGGTGCCAGCACCCGCCGCGCCCAGTCCTGCCCGCGGCCGGCGAGCTCGGCGGCGAGGTCGTGGCTGCGGCGGAAGGTCGCGAAGCGCTCCGTGTTGCCGCGCGCGTGCGCCAGCGCGTGGAACGCCTGCTGGTAGCCGGTCGGGAAGTCCCGCAGCGGGAGGACGGCGCTGATGCCCGCGCTGATCCGGCCGATGTCGGCGTTGGCCTTCGCCACCAGCTCGCGCAGGCAGGCCTGCTCCTCCTCGTGGCTCGTGGGCGCGACCGCGGGGATGAGATGTCCGCTGTACACCGGGCACTTGATCATCCAGGCCCGGCCATCGGTGATGCGGATCAGCTCGTCGGCGATCGCGTCGCGCTCGCCCTTGTCGATGGCGCCGACTTCGACGACCCACACCCGCATCGGGTCCGGCAGCGCGTCGCCGAGCGCCTCAGCCGTGCGGTGCGCGGTGGCCAGCCCGCCGTCCATCAGCAGGTGCAGCACGGCCTCGCGGACCTGGTCGTTGGCCGCCTCGACCAGCATCGACCGCTCGTGCGCGTGCTGGGCCTTCCAGGTCAGCGCCAGCACGCGGAGGGAATCGGTGCGCCTCGGTTCGGAGGTGAAGCGGTCGATCGCCGATCCGGCCAGCGCCAGCGTCGGTGCGTCGGGTTCGCCGCTGATGGCGAATGCCGCGACCTGGTCGTGCCCGTCGCGCTCGACGACGGACCGGTGCTCGCCCAGCCGCACGCGGCGCGCGGTGTCGACGACCGCGGCGGGCGGGGTGCGGTCGGGTGCGCTCGCGATGGGCTTGCCCGCCGCGTCGAACAGCGCCGCGGATCCGCAGACCTCGTCGGCGAAGCGGGCGAGCAACCGGCGCAACCCACCGGGCTCGGCGGCCTCGCGCTGCATGTCGCGAAGCCGGCCCAGGCAATCCCGATCGTCGTCGCCGGACAAGGCGCCCCCTCTTTCGTGAGATCGAGGGAGCGATCCTACGGGGCAGGGGGCTCCTGGTGCAGCAATCCGATCCTGATTTCCGGCGCTGACTGTGCGAGAACGAACTGGAGGTCAGATGATCAACGGCCATACCGTGGAGGCGTCGCCGCAGTGCCGGGCGAACGGCGCGCGGATCTCGCGCACGGGAGTCGGCCCGACGCCCGCCGTCGGCGACCGGTTGACGCCGCGCCACGTCACCCTGGGGGTCGGTGTTCGCGAGCAGCAAACACCACGCTGAGGCGAGGGGGAGAGGGAAGCCTCCTCGTCTCAGCGCTACCCCCGACCCGATCGCCCCCGAACGAGACCGGTCCCGACACGACTCGCGTGTCGGGACCGGTCTCGTTTCAGGGCGTGCGAAAGCGGCTGGGGTCAGAGCGCTTTGAGGACCCGCTGGGCGAGCGGCGCGGACGAGGCCGGGTTCTGTCCCGTGTAGAGGTTGCGGTCGACCACGACGTTGGGGGACCAGGGCGTGCCCTCGTCGAAGGTGACGCCGAGTTCGGCGAGGCGGTCCTGCAGCAGCCACGGGGCCTTGTCCGCCAGCCCGGCCTGGATCTCCTCGGAGTTGGTGAAGGCCGTGACCGAGTAACCCCGGAACGGCGACTCGCCGCCCTGGGTGGTGGCCAGCAGCGCGGCCGGGGCGTGGCACACGATCGCCAGGGGCTTGCCGGAGTCGAGGGTCTCGGTGAGGACGCGAGCGGAGTCGGCGTTGACCGCGAGGTCCTCCATCGGCCCGTGCCCGCCCGGGTAGAACACCGAGTCGTAGTCGGCCGGGTTCACCTTCGCCAGGTCGATCGGGTTCTTCAGCTCGGTGGCGTCGTCCAGGACCGCGGCGACGCGGTCGGCTGCTTCCTGCCCGCCGTTGGCGTCGGCGCTCAGGCTGCCTCGGTCGACCGGGGGCACCACCGCGCCCGGGGAGGCGACCACGACCTCGTGGCCCGCGCCGGTGAACGCCTCGTACGGTGCCGCGAACTCCTCGGCCCAGAACCCCGTGGGGTGCTTCGTGCCGTCGTTGAGCGTCCAGTGGTCCGCGCCGGTGAGCACGAACAGGATCTTCGCCATGGGGTTTCGCTCTCAAACTAGAGGTGTGCGGTTCCACCTCCGACCGTATGCGCGGGTCCGCCACCGGTGCCAATCGATGAAGCGATGCCCGGTCAAGGCGGGTTGTCGCCGAGGGTGAACGCGAATCCGCGCCCGGTGGGAAGCACGGTGAGCCGGTCTGCTCACCCGGAACGGACGTGCGGCCGAGCAACTGCGCGAAGAATTGCTCGTCGACGACGGTGATCTCGTCGACGTACCCCCGGCGCACCGGAGGTGCAGTGCACCCGGATCTTCTAGAAGTAGGTCGCGAGTTTCAGCTCGGTCCCCGAAACGGTCCTTAGCCAAGCCGTCGACTCTGAACCCCAGCCGCGAGGTTCCGCGAGGCCGTATGGCGGGTTGTGGTGCGAATCATGCGGCTTGTCCAGCTGGAATTCGCAATCCCCGATAACGGATCAGTCGGCGCGTCGGCGCGTCGGCATGAGCCGTTGGTGCCAACGTTCCGAAAGCCAGAATGCACGCCACAAACGCCAAGGCGTGTTTCATTGATCGTGTCATCGTCAACCCTTCCCCAGGGTCGAGCCTTTCCAGGCGGAGATACTTCTATCAATCCCTGGGGACGAGCGCACCGCAAACGGACGAAATATTTCCGCGTGACACGTCACCCGGTTCTACCGTTTCGGCGGTTGTGCGAAGTGCCGAGCTCATGCATGCCGTCGGTGACCAGGAGGTCGGCTCGGGTGCTGGTGGGGGTGATGAGGCGGGCGTTGCGCATGTCGCTGCGGTGGACCCAGTCCTCGGCCTCGGCGCGGGTCTTGCCGTGGTGGACGTGGCGCTCGACCAGGCGGGAGACGATCTCGTCGTCGGACTGGTGCAGGAACCAGGACTCGTCGAGCAGAGACCGCACTTCGGACCAGGGGGCCTGGTCGAGCAGCAGGTAGTTGCCCTCGGTGATGACCAGCGGGACGTCGGGGTCGACCGGGATGGCGCCCGCGTAGGACTCCTCGACCTCGCGGTGGAACCGCGGCGCGTACACCGTCTCGGTGCCCTCGCGGATCCGGCGCAGCAGCGCGACGTAACCCGCCGCGTCGAAGGTGTCCGGGGCGCCCTTGCGGTCCCGCCGGCCGAGGCGGCGCAACTCCGCCTCGGCCAGGTGGAAACCGTCCATGGGCACCACCACGGCCGCCGAACCCAGTTCGCCGAGCAGCTTCTCGGCCAGCGTGCCCTTCCCGGAACCGGGACCGCCTGCGATGCCCAGGACGTGGCGCGAGCCGGTCGAGGCCAGTGCGCGGGCGCGGTCGAGCAGACCGGGCAGACCGTCGTGGTGCCCGGGGATCACGCCCGCTCCCCCTTGCGCAGCGAGCTCTCGATGTCCTCCAGCGTGCGGTTCTTGGTCTCCGGCAGGTTCCGCCACAGGTAGACCAGACCGAGGACGCCGAGCAACCCGTAGATCCAGAACAGGCCGGTCGGGGTCAGCGCGTTGATCAGCGTCAGCACCGAGATGGAGATCAGGAAGTCGAGGCCCCAGTGCGTCACCGTGCCGACACCGGCGGCCTTGCCGCGCACCGCGGTCGGGAACACCTCGCTGTTGATCAGCCAGATCGCCAGGCCCAGGCTCGCCGCGAACGCCGCCTCGTAGAGCATCAACCCGCCGGTGAGCAGCAGTCCCAGCCCGTGCACGCTGGGCAGCAGGTACAGGGCGCCCAGCCCGAACAGCACCAGGATGACCACGCTCGTGCCGCCCAGCAGCAGCGGGCGGCGGCCCACCTTGTCGATGAACAGCAACGCGATCATCGTGAAGATCATGTTGGCGGCCCCGATGCCGACCGAGGACAGGATCGCGGCGGAATCGCCGAGCCCGGCCTGCTTGAGGATCGTCGGTGCGTAGTAGATGACTGCGTTGACGCCGACCAGCTGGTTGGTGGCGGCCACCGCGAAGCCGAGCAGCACGGCGGGACGCAGCTTCGGGCTCAGCAGGTCCCGGTAGCTGAACTTGCTCTCCTCGCGCATCGCCTCGGACATCTCCGCCAGCGAGGCGTCGGCGTCGGCCGCGGAGTGCGTGCGCAGCAGCGCCTTGCGGGCGTCCTCGGTCCGGCCGCGCGAGAGCAGCCAGCGCGGGCTCTCGGCCAGCGTGAACAGGCCGACGAGCATGACCAGCGACGGCACCACGGCCAGCCCGACCATCCAGCGCCAAGCGCCGCTCTCGGCGAAGGCGTAGCCGACGAGGTAGGAGGCGAAGATGCCGATGGTGATCATCAGCTGGTTCATCGACACCAGTCGGCCGCGCAGCGTCGGCGGGGCGATCTCGGCGATGTAGGTCGGCACGACCAGCGACGAACCGCCGATGGCCAGGCCCAGCAGGATCCGCGCCAGGACCAGGATCGAGGTGTCCGGGGCCAGCGCCGACAGCAGCGCCCCCGCGGAGAACACGGCCGACAGGACGATCAGGGTGACCTTGCGGCCGATGCGGTCGACCACCGGTCCGGCGCCGAGCGAGCCGGCGATCGCGCCGAGCAGCAGGGAGGCGACCACGAACTGCTGCATGCCGTCGGACAGCGAGAACTCCGGGGCGATGTAGAGCAGCGCCGCCGAGATCACGCCGGTGTCGTAGCCGAAGAGCAGACCGCCGAGCGCGGCGATGGTCGACGCGCCGAGCACGGCCCCGCGCCGGGCGCGAGGGGGCGCGGACGTCTCCGGGGCCCTTGATGTGGTCATGGGTGCTCTCGTCCTCCCCGGACCCGCGGCGGTGCGGGTCGATGTGCGCGCCTCGGCGCGGCCTCCGCTTTGAGTGCTCGGCACTGTAGATCCAAGTTAAGCGCTTGCGCAAGCGTTTGCCGGGTATGCTTCCCATCACCCGATCGAGCCCGAAGGAGCGCTTGTCGATGGCGACCATGGCCGACGTAGCGCGCGTCGCGGGAGTGTCCACCGCGACGGTCTCGCACGTCATCAACGGCACCCGCACGGTGCGCGAGGAGACCCGGCAGGTCGTTCAGGCCGCCATCGCCGAGACGGGGTACAGCCCGAACACCCTCGCGCGCTCGCTGGCCACCGGCGGATCGCGGTCCATCGCCGTGGTGATGTCGGCGATCTCCAACCCCTACTTCGGCCAGGTGCTGCAGGGCATCGAGTCAGAGGCGGTGCGGCAGGGCTACACGCTGCTGCTGGCCGACCCGCGCGACGACCCCGACCACGAGCTCACCGTGGCGCGCAGCATGCACGAGAGACGGGTGGACGGGGTGATCCTGGCGCCTTCGGCCGAACCGGCGCGGGCGCTGGAATACCTGGACGCGCAACGGGTTCCGGTGGTGCTGACCGACCGGCTCAGCGACGACCGCTACGACCAGGTCGGGCCGGACAACGCCGAGCCCACCGCGATGCTGGTCGACCACCTCGCCGAGCTGGGGCACACCCGGATCGCGATGGTCTCCGGGCTCGGCGGGCTGACCACGACCGAGGAGCGGCTGCGCGGCTACCGGGACGGCTTGGCGCGCAACGGGATCGGCTTCGACGAGCAGCTGCTGGTCGAGGGCGCCTCGGAGAGCGAACGCGCGACGCGGGTCACCGCCGGGCTGCTGGCGCGGCCGGACGCGCCGACGGCGGTCATCGCGGCCAACAACAGCATGACCATCGGTGCCATGCGGGCGATCAGCGAGGCCGGCCTGCGCGTGCCCGACGATGTGGCGCTGGTGGGATTCGACGATTTCCCGTGGGCGGATTGGTTCTCGCCCCGGTTGACCGTGATCGCTCAACCGAGTGCGGAGATCGGCACCACTGCCGCCCGTCTGTTGTTGCGCCGAATAGCCGATCCCGATTCCTCGCCGCGAACACATAGATTGGAGTCGAGTCTCATCCACAGGAATTCGTGCGGCTGTCCTTGAATCGTTTCGGGAACCGCGAAATCCAAATCGGTGGGACGTTCGCCGTCGCATTGTCACATCGCAATGGGATGCGGGGGCGTTCCCGCCCGCGGTGGGAGCGCTCTCGGGATTTGGCGCGAAAAGGATCCCGGGAACGGGGTTCCATGGTCGTTTTGAGGTTCCGCAGCGCGTGGTGCAGCCGGGATTTCACCGTTCCCGGCGGAATGCCCAGCGAGCTCGCGGCCCTGGTCGCGGTGTGGTCGGCGAAGTAGACCTCGTAGAGCACCGAGCGGTGCGCGGGGACCAGCTTGTTGACCATGGTGGCCACCACGACCCGGTTGACCACGGCGTCGGCGTGGTCGACGTCGTAGTCGGCGGAGCCGCTGCCTGCGGATTCGTCGACCTCGGTGGGACGCGCGCGGCGGGCGCGGATGCGGTCGATGGCGATGTTGTGCGCCACCCTGGTCAGCCAGCCCCAGACCGAGCCGCGCTCGGGCGTCAGGGTCTCCGCGTGCTGCCAGGCTCGGAGCATCGTCTCCTGAACGACGTCCTCGGCGTGGTGCGGATCGGAGAGGATTCTGTTCACGTACGACAGCAATCTCACGTAGTAGTCGTCGTAGAGCGACTTCAGCGTCGTATCGGTGTTCCGAATCGTGTGCTCACCACCTCCGTTCGTGGAGGAGGCGTGGGCCCGTTCGAATGCGATCGCGGATCGCGGATCTCCGACTAGCGTCATGTGGCTTCTTCATTCGGTTGTCTGCCCCGTCGGTGAATCGTTCACAAAATCCCGGAAAGATCGGGAGAGGAGCGACCGGAAACGGGATCTCCGGATGGCAGCGATGAGCTTGCCCTTTAGCTCGAACGGAGGTAATCCGGGAGCTCACGTAGTTTTTCTACGTGGTGCTCGCGTGGTGCTCAGATGAGCACAGCGGTGGTCGATTTGCCGTGTTCCGTCCCCATGTGCCGAACCAACCAGTCGGTCGGAAAGATAAAGCTCCTGTGAACGAACGATGACGGAGCTGTGATCGGTGGCACGGCGTGAGCTCTTCGGCGCGCGGGGTCGCGTTGAGCGCCGTGCGCGATCGGCCTAACACGTGATCATCGCGCCGAAACCGTGACGCTGCGGCACCGATTCAGGTGTCACGCGGATCTGGAGTCGCTGCGCATCTCCTCGCCACCGTGCCGCGTCGCCTCCACCGCGATCTCCACGCGCGATCGCGCGCCGAGCTTGGCCAGGATGTGCGAGACGTGGACCTCCACCGTGCGTCGGGAGGAGAACAGCGCCGCCGCGATGTCGGGGTTGGGCAGCCCGTCAGCCACCAGGTGGGCGATCTGCCGCTCCGTCGGCGTCAGCGACTCCCAGCCGTTGGTGGCGCGATGCCGCCGTCCCCGCGCGTGCCGCACGCCGTGCGGCCGCATCCGCGCATCTGCGCGCCGCAGGTCCCAGGTCGCGCCGAGCTTCTGGTAGACCTGCACGGCCCGCCCGTAGGCGGTGCGCGCCTGCGCGGACTCGCCGCGCTCGGCCAGCACCACCGCCATGTCCTCGAGCGCCCGCGCGTACCTGGGCGGTTGGCTGGTCTTGCTGTAGAGCTCGATCGCGGCCCGCAGCGCCGTCGGATCGCGCTCCAGCAGGCCGCGGCAGTGCTGCGAGGCGGCGACGATGTTGGGCACCGCGCCGACCGCGGCGTCCTCGGCGCACGCATCCGTGGCGCGGCCCGCGATCTCGGTCTCGCCGGTCCCGATCGCCAGCCGCACCAGGTCCGGCAACCACAGGTAGCGGGTGCCGAACCGCTTGCCCTCGGTCAGCGCCTCCGCCAGCAACCGCACGGCGCGCCGCGGATCCGACTCGGCCTCGGCGCGCATCGCGCCGGCCAGCAGCAGGAACTCCGCGGCCGAGCGGGTGGCCGGGTTCTCCTCGCAGTCGGCGGCCTGCAGGCTGCGCAGCAGCGTCGGCCTGTCGTCGCGGTGACCCGCCAGCAGCCCCGAAAGGCCGTGCAACCAGCGGCGTCCCGCCTCGTCGAGCCGGTCGGCGAGCTCGGTGGCCGCGTCCAGCTCGGCGGTCGCGTCCTCCCACCGGCCGATCGTGTAGTAGTGGTTGGCCGCCGACAGGCGCACCGCGGCCAGCCGCGCCGGAGTCGCGGAACGCTCGGCGATGGCCAGCATCTCGTGCAACGCGCCCTCGGCCTCCGCCGCCTGACCCAGGCCGAACAGCAGCATCATCCGATTGCCGAGCACCGTCAGCCGCAGATCGGTGTTCTCCGGTGCGTCGCCCAGGGCGGCGCCCGCCTGCTCGTAGCAGATCACCGCCTCGGCCAGGTCGCACCGCCGCGCCAACGCGGCTCCGCGCACGTGCAGGGCGAGGCCGAGCGCGAAACCGTCGCGGGCGGGCCGGGCTTCGGCGAGCGCGCGCTCCACCGCCGCGTCCGCGGCCTCGAAGTGCCCGCGCGAGAGCATGACCTGCCCGAGCACCGCGTGCATCCGCGCCACCCACGGCCGGTCGAAACCCGGTGTCCGCAGGGCCGTCTCGACCACCTCGGTGGCCAGGTCGTCGAGTCCCAGCGCGGCCAGCGACCACGCCAGGTACCAGCTGAGCTCCGCCGCGCACGACGGGTCGTGTGTGTCGGCCAGCGCGCGTTCGCTGAGCTCGCGCGCCTGCTCCGGGCGGCCCAGCTGCACCATCGCCAGAACCCGTGCGGTGCGCAGTGGTTCACGCCGCGGGTCGTGCGTGGACAGCAGCGGGATCGCGCTGCCGAGCAGCGCTTCGGCGCAGTCCGGCGCGCGGTGGGCCAGCATCCGGCTGTTGCCGACCAGCCAGTCCAGGCCCCAGTCGTCGATCTCGGCGTCGTCGACGGAGATCGAGGCCAGCAGCTGCTCACCGGTGCGCTCCACCGGCGCGCCGGAGGACGCCAGCGCGCGGGCGGCCTGGTGATGCAGCGCCAGCCGCAGGGCGGTCGGCGTGGTCTCGTGCAGCGCCTGGCGGATCAGCCCGTGCTGGAAGGTCAACCGCGACCCCGACTCCACCAGCAGACCGGCGGTCAGGGCCTCCTCCACGCAGCCCACCAAGGCCACCACCGGGCGCTCGGAGACGGTGCGCAGATCGGTCACCGAGAACGTGGGGCCCAGCAACGCGGCCATCCGCAGCAGCCCGATGGTGTCGCTGCCGACGAAACCCAGCCGGGCGGCGATGGCCTCGGCCAGCGAGCGCGGCAGCGCGCCGTCGGTCATGTCCGGGGTGAGCTCCGCGCGCGCCCCGTCGGCGTCGAGGTGGTTCTCGCGCGCGAGCGCCAGCACCATTTCCCGCACGTAGCGGGGGTTTCCGGCCGCGCGGCCCAGCGTCTCCAGCAGCGCGGGCCCGACCTCGGCGGCACCGGTCAGGTGCGCGGCCAGGTCCGCCTTGGCCGCCTCGTCCAGCGGTGGGACCGAGATCCGCACCGCCGCGCGGCCCTCGCCGCGCACCGCGCCGAGCTCGGTGCGGCTGCCGGACGGGCGGATCGCCGCCACCAGCAGCAACGGCAGGTGCTCGGCGAGGCGGCTCAACCGGTGCCACACCAGCAGGCTGGACTCGTCCGCCCACTGCACGTCGTCCACGGCCAGCACCAGGGAGTCCGCCGCGCACAGCTTCTCCACCAGCGAGATGAGCTGCTCGGCGATGGCCGGGACCGGGTCGTCGCTGGCCAGGCGCAGGCGCTCGTGGATCCCGAGGATCTCCGGGTCGTCGGACTTGGGGTGCACCGCGAGGCAGTCCAGCAGCACGCGCAGCGGGAAGCGCTGGGAGAGCTGGTCGGCCGCGGCGTGGTGCACCGCGCAGCCGAGGCGCTCGGCCTCGGCGAGCAGGGCGCGCAGCAGCGCCGTCTTGCCGATGCCCGGTTCACCTTCGAGCCAGAGCACGTTGCCGCGCCCGGCCACCACCTCACCGGCGAGCCCGCGCAGCTGCGCCAGCTCCGAGTCGCGGCCGAAGAGCTCCGCTGCTCCACCCGACGTCATCAACGCGGCCCTGCCTGGTCCCGGACCGGTGCCGACCGGTCACCGGAGTCGCGCGCGTTCGAAATTTTCGGTTGGGTCATTCGCGGTTCGCGACCGAGGTGCGCCGCCGCGGCGGGCTTGATCGAGTTCTGCTCGCGCACGTAGCCTAGCCCCCGCTCTTCGGGGCGCCGTGCCACGCCGACCGCCAGCCCCGCTCGCGGGCTCGCGGCAGCAGCACCGCGCCGATCGCACTGAGCACCGCCAGCAGACCGACCGAGCCGGTGACCAGCAGCGTCACCAGGCGCGGCAGCGGATCGACGAACGGCGTCGGCGGCAGGTGAACCGGTGGAGCCGCTGCGGCCATCGGCTTCTCGCCGGACTCGGCGGGAAGCACCGAGGTGACCGCGGCGGCCGGGTTGACCACGCCGTACCCGCGCTGCGGGTCCGGCAGCTCGGCGGGCGGGTGATCGGCGGTGTCCTGCAAGCGCTCTCGCACCTGGGCCGCCGACAGCCGCGGGTGGTAGGCGCGCACCAGCGCGGCCGTTCCCGCGACGAACGCGACCCCGATGCCGCCGCCGGAGGCCACCAGCTGGCCGGAGCCGCGCGGGGCGATGCCGACGACCTCGTTGCCCGGTGCGACCAGCGCGGGCGGGCCCGCCGCGTGCTGGATCGGCTCGCCCTCGCCGGTGATTCCGGTGACCGCCAGCGCCTCCGGGAACGCGGCGGGGTAGGGGATCGCGTCCTCGCCCACGTCCACATCGGATGGTGCGATGACCAGGGCGTCCTTGCTCAGCGCGTACGACACCGCCGCGCGCAGCCCGCCGTCGGCGGCGGCCGTGCCGACCGACACGGCGATCACCTTCGCGCCGCCGTCGGCGGCCGAGCGGATCGCCGAGGCCAGCTTGCCCGCCTCGACCTCCTTCGGATCGTCGGTGATGCGGATCGGCAGGATCCGCGCGCCCGGCGCGATGCCGGTGGAACCGGTGCCCGCCGCCGGACGCGCCGCGATCACCCCGGCCATGAAGGTGTCCCGGCCCGCGCAGTCGTCGTCGCCCGCACCACCGCTGAGGCTTTGCCCGGACAGCACCGCACCGGACAGCGCCGGCGCCGCGGAGCTCACACCCGTGCCGATGACCGCGACGGTCACCGACTCGCCGGTGGTCAGACCCCACACGCGGCTCGGATCGAGCCGCTGCAGGGCCCAGCCCTCCTGCGGCACCACGTGAGTCGCCGGTTGCGCGCACTGCTGCTGTGCTGCGGCCGGGACCGGTGCCATCGCGAGCACCACCCCGGCCACCACCACCGCGACCGCCGCCCTCACGCCCGGTCTCCCGCCGGACGCGGCTCCAGCCAGCCCGCCTGCATCAGCGTCGCGCTGCGGCGGGTCACCAGGTGCGCCCGGCCCGCGGGCAGCACCTGCGCGCGCATGCCGTTGAGCAGCGGCATCTCCGTGGGCGGGCAGGAGAACGCCAGGTCCGGCGTGTTGGACTCCTGCATCCGCCGCACCACCGAGTCCATCGACAGCCGCGAGGAACCGGCCGCGCTGCGGGTGAGGATCACGTGCAGACCGATGTCGGCGGCCTGCGGCAGCAGGTCCAGCAGCGAGTCCAGCGGACCGCCCATGGTGCTGGCCAGCAGGTCGTAGTCGTCGACGAGGATGAACACCTCCGGACCCGACCACCAGTCGCGCCGCTGCAGCTGCTGCGGCGTGACGTCCGCACCGGGCAGCCGCTCGCGCAGCTCGCCTGCGGCGGTGCCCACGATGTCCTTCGCGGCGGTCGCCGAGAACGCGAAACCCCGCCGGTAGGCGTCGGGAACCGCGTCCAGCAGCACGCGGCGCGAGTCGACCAGGATCAGCTCGGCCTCGCCCGGCGCGTAGTTCTTCGGGATCGCGTCGGCGATCAGCCGCAGCAGCGCGGTCTTGCCGCTGCCGGTGTCGCCGAGGACGGTCAGGTGCGGCTGGGTGGAGAAGTCGTGCCACACCGGCTGCAGGTCCGCCTCGCCCCAGCCCAGCGCGACCCGCAGCGTGCCCTGCGGCTCGGGCAGCTGCTCGGCGGGCAGCACCGACGGCAGCATACGGACCCCGGCGGCGTCCTCGCCGTCCCAGTTGTCGGCCACCGCCTCGGCCAGCATCCTGGCGCCCTTGGCCAGGTCGTCGACCCGGCGCAGGCCGTCCAGGCGCGGGATCGCGGACAGGAAGTGCAGCTTGTCCATCGTCAGACCGCGACCCGGCTGGCGCGGAACGCCCGCCGCCGCGCGCATGTCGATCACCGAGTCGATCGAGTCGCCCAGCCGCAGCTCCAGCCGGGTTCCCAGCTGGTCGCGCAGCTGGCTGTGGATGTCGGCCCAGCGGCCGGTGGTCAGCATCAGGTGGATGCCGTAGGTCAGGCCGCGCGAGGCCAGCGACCGGATCGTCTGGTCGTGCTGCTCGAAGTCGCTGCGCAGCGTGCCCCAGTTGTCCACCACCAGGAACACGTCGCCGAAGGAGTCCTCCGGGATCTTGCCCCTGCGGCGCAGCTCCCGGTACTCGGCCATGTTCTCCACGCCGTGCGCGGCGAAGATCTTCTCGCGCTTGGCCAGCACCCCCTGCACCTCGGCCACGGTGCGGCTGACCCGCTCGGAGTCCATGCGCCCGGCGATGCCGCCGATGTGCGGCAGCTCGCCGAGGGTCTGCAGGGTTCCGCCACCGAAGTCCAGGCAGTAGAACTGCACCTCGGCGGGCGTGTGGGTCAGCGCGAGACCGGCGATGAGCGTGCGCAGCATCGTCGACTTGCCGGCCTGCGGGCCACCGGCGATGCCGACGTGCCCGCCGACCCCGGACAGGTCCACCACGTACAGCTCGCGGGCCTGGTCGAAGGGCTTGTCGATGACGCCCACCGGGACCTGCAGCTTGCCGCGACCCGGCCAGCTGATCGGGCTGAGTCCGTTGTCGGCGTCCGGGACCAGCGGCGGCAGCAGCTCGTCGAGCGTCGGCGGCTCGTCCAGCGGCGGCAGCCACACCTGGTGCGCCGGCGGGCCCTGGCCCTTGAGGCGGCTGACAGCGACCTGCAGCAGGGTCTCGGTCGTCTCCTCCTCGGTCTCGGGTTCCGGCTCCGGGACCTGCGCGGTGGGCGCGTCGGGCAGCCGGGCGGCGCCGAAGGTCACCACCTGGCGGCTGATCTCGGCCTTGCGCTGCTCCGCGGTGCGCCGCTTGAACGGCGCCGAGACGTAGGCGGCCTTGAACCGCGACAGGGTCGCCACGTCCGAGCGCAGGTAGCCGTTGCCCGGCGCGCTCGGCAGCTGGTAGGCGTCGGGAACACCGATCACCGAACGGCTCTCCATCGCCGAGAAGGTGCGCAGGCCGATCCGGTAGGACAGGTGGCTCTCCAGCTTGTGCATCCGGCCGTCGTCGATGCGCTGCGAGGCCAGCAGCAGGTGCACGCCCAGCGACCGGCCCAGCCGGCCGATCATCACGAACAGCTCCGCGAAGTCCGGGTGCGAGGCCAGGAGCTCGCTGAACTCGTCGACCACCAGGAACAGGCTCGGCATCGGAGCCAGCTGGGCGCCTGCCGCGCGGGCCTTCTCGTACTCCAGCAGCGAGCTGTAGTTGCCCGCCGAGCGCAGCAGCTCCTGGCGGCGCACCATCTCGCCCTGCAGCGCGTCCTGCATGCGGGTGACCAGCGGTGCCTCGTCGGCCAGGTTGGTGATCACCGCCGAGGTGTGCGGCAGCTCGTCCAGGCCCAGGAACGTCGCGCCGCCCTTGAAGTCCACCAGCACGAAGTTGAGGAACTCCGAGGAGTGCGTGATCGCCATCGCGACCACCAGCGTGCGCAGCAGCTCCGACTTGCCCGAACCCGTCGCGCCGATCAGCAGGCCGTGCGGACCCATGCCGCCCTGCGCGGACTCCTTGATGTCCAGCTCGATCTTCGTGCCGTTCTCGGCGATGCCGATCGGCACCCGCAGCCGGTCCTGCGGCGACGTCCGCGCCCAGGTGCGGGCGGCGTCGAGCTTGTCCATCTCGCCGACCTCCAGCAGCGCGGCGAGGTCGAAGTCGGTGACCATCGGCTCGACGATGTCGGTGGTGGCGCTGAGCCGGAACGGAGCCAGCGTGCGCGCCAGCGAGGTCACCTGCGACAGGCTCAGCGAGTCCGGCGTGCCCAGCTCGGTGCGCACCTCGGCACCGGAGCGGTTGAGCCGGATCATGTCGATCTGCTCGCTGGCCAGCTCCAGGCGCAGCGTCGTGCGCTGCGCGGAACCGGACATGTCGAGGTTGAGCACGGTGGCGTTGCGGTAGCCGGCACCGGCCAGCCGGGACTCCGCCGGGACGGTGATGCCGTCGAGGACGACCACCACGAACGGCTCGTCGCGGGTCGGGCTCGCACCGGCCTCGAACCGGCCCCGATCGTTGAGGTCCGGGCCGACGACGGCCTCCAGCTCGGCGAGCGTGCTGGTCAGCATCCGCACGTGACCGGCGCCGTCCTGCTGGCTGGCGTGCTGGGCGTGCGGCAGCCACTTCACCCAGTCCCACTCGGACGCCCGGTCCGGGCTCGCGCACACGGCGATCTTGAGGTCGTCGGGGGAGTGGAAGGTCACCAGCTGCGCCAGCACCGCGCGCAGCAGACCGCGCGCCGCCTCGGCGTCACCGCGCATCTGCACCTGCGAGAAACCGCGCAGGAACAGGGCTGTCGGCAGATCGTCCACAGTGGTGTAGGCCTTGATGAACCGGCGCAGCGCCCGGGCGGACAGCGGCTCCAGGTCCTCCACCGGCTTGGACTGCACCGGGGTCATCTTCATCGCCAGCCGCTGCGCGGACCGGCCGATGCGGACCTCGGCGAAGTCGGCGTGCGACAGGCGCCGTTCCCACAGCCGGCCGCTCATCGCCACCGACCACAGGCCCGACGGGTCAGGATGCCGCCACGCCAACGCCGTTCGCTGATCCACCGCGACCTGGCGGACCTGCTTGCGCATCTGGCCCAGGTAGCGCAGGTAGTCGCGGCGCTCGCCCTTGAGGCGGCGCTTGCGCTCCCCGATGTTGCGACCCATCTGGCCGAAACCCATGGCCAGCATGGACACCGCCATCAGCGCCACCACGATCAGCCCGATGCCGCCGAACCCGCCGGAACCACCGCGGCCCATGAACATCAGCATCATGGCCCCGGAACCCAGCGCCATCGGCAGGTACATCAGCAGACCGCCGAAACCGCCACTGACCTGCTCGGGTATGACGGGCGGCTCCTGCAAGGACAGTTCCCCGTCGGGCATCGCGGGGGGCTTCTGCCTGGCCGGTCGCCGAAACGGCGTCACACTCAATGCGATCAGATCCTTTCCCTGCTACCCCTCATCCCCTACACGGTTGCAGGACTCCAAACGGGTCAAAGTCGCAGCGGAAAACCGGTCGACCGAAATGCCGACCATCGTCCGGAACCGGGCGGAGCGGTTCCGGTTCGGCCGATCGGCGGTGCTCAACCCGCCCGGTGCAGGTGGGCGGGCTGCTGCCGGAGACCGACGTTCGTCAAATTGGTTGAACTGTTCCTAGACCGGGGACCGTGTGGTGGGTATGACGGGAACGACGGCTCAGCCCGCGGTCGCCGCGGGCGAGGTGTGTCGACTGACGATTCAGGGCCCCAGCTCGCGGGTCGAGCTCGCGGTACCCGCCCACGTTCCGCTCGCGGACCTGCTGCCCACCTTCCTCGACCACCTCGGGGGAGGGCTCGGCAACGCGGGTCTGGAACATGACGGTTGGGTCCTGCAGCGGCTCGGTGAGCCCGCCCTGCAGGAGGATCTCGGCACCGCCGCCTTGGGCCTCTACGACGGCGACATCCTCTACCTCAGGCCGCGCAACGACCAGTTGCCGCCGGCCGACTTCGACGACCTCGCCGACGGCGTGGCCACCGGAATCCGCGACCAGCGCCGCGATCTGTGGCGTCCGGAGAGCACCCGCCGCGCGTTCCTCGCGCTGCTCGGCGCCTCGCTGGCGCTCGGGCTCGTCCTGCTGCCCACCGTCGGCGCGGGGCAGTGGGTGGCGATCACCGCCGGCAGCGTCGCGCTGCTGCTGCTCGGCGCGGCCACCCTGGCCTCGCGGGCGCTCGGCGACCGGGCCGCCGCGGAACTGCTGTTCACCGGCAGCGCCGCGTTCGGCGCCGCCGCCGGTTGGGCGCTGCCGATGATCGGCCGACCCGTCCTCGCGATGAACCCGCAGCTCGTCGCGCCCTGCCTGACCGCCGCGGCGGTGTGCACCAGCGCCATCGTGCTCGGCCGCTTCCTGGTCGGCGGCGGATTCGGCGCCGGATACCTCGCCGCGATGCTGGCGACCGGCCTGACCGCGCTCGTCGGTCTGCTCAACACCTTCGACATGCTCTCCGCGGGCGGTGCCGCCGCCGTCGTGCTCGCCGTGACGCTGCTGGTCGGAACCCGCGTACCGCGCATCGCGGCCTGGATGGCCGGGCTCAAGGTGCCGCCGCTGCCGACCTCCGCCGAGGAGTTCCAGGAAGGCATCGACCCGGAACCCGGCCGCGAGCTGATGAACCGCACCGCCGCGGCCGACTTCAACCTCACCGCGCTGTGCTTCGGGCTCGGCGTCGTCATCGCCGGCTGCCTCGGCGTCCTCGCCTTCACCCCGGGATGGGCGTCGCCGACCCTGGCCGCGATCGCCTCGCTGCTGCTCCTGCTGCACTCCCGCGAGTTCGTCAGCTCCCGCCAGCGCGTCGCCGTCATGGTGCCCGGCTTCCTCGGCCTCGCAGCGGTGATCTCCGCGATGTGCCTGCTGATCCCCGGAGCCTGGCGGATCTTCATCATCGGCGGACTGGTCCTGCTCGCCGGTCTCCTGCTCGCCGGAGCCCGCAGCCTGCCCGGCCGGAAGATGCTGCCGCACTGGGGCCGAGCCGGCGACTGGGCGCACACCACCCTCGCCATCGCGATCATCCCCGTGACCTTCGCAGCCCTGAACCTCTACGCGCTGGTGAGGGCCTCATGGTCGTGAAGAAGGGTTTCCAGTGGTCTTCTCGCTCAGCGGTGCGGGTGGCGGAACCTCAGACGCCTTCTGGCTCCGGGACCCGAGACGTGTGCATGGCCAATGCACGGCGCTTCGGCCGTCCTCCCCAGAAGACGTCTGAGAACCCGCGGCGGTGCCGGCTGCGAGGGTGGGGCAACGGCTACGCCGTTGCGATGTCTCATGTGGTTCGTGAGCCTCTGATCGCCACTGCGGATTCGGGATGTGCGCGGACCTCTCGCTCCCTGCTGCGGGGAGGTCGTCGTGCACTCGCGAAGTGATCAGGTCCAGGCGCACTCCTTCATGTCGGCGCGGGTCGTCTCCGCGCTGGTGCAGGCCGAACCCGACGCGCCCGACCCGCCGCTGCGGCGTACCCCGCTGGGCTACGTGATCGGCCTGATGCTGTCGATGCTCATCGTCGCCGGATTCGCCGTGGCCGGTGTCCTCGGCTTCGGCGGAGCGACCGACTGGTCCCAGCCCGGCAAGCTCATCGTGGAGAAGGAGACCGGGAGCCAGTACGTGCTGGCCTCCGACGGCACGCTGCGTCCGGTGCTCAACTACGCGTCGGCGCGGCTGCTCGGGGCGAAGGAGGTCGCGGAGGTGTCCCGCTCGACGTTGAGCGATGTCCCGCGCGGCACTCCGATCGGCATCATCGGCGCCCCCGACGGGATCCCGGCCGGCGGCGCGGGCAGCGCGGCCCAGGCGTGGCTGGTCTGCGCGACCACCACCCGCGACGCCGCCGGGGCACCGCACGCCACCGTCACCCTGCACGTCGGCGACACGTCCGACGTGGAACCCGCGCGGCAGGACGAGGCGGTCCTGGTGCGCTCCAGCAGCGGCGACCAGTACCTCGTGTGGCAGGACAAGCGGATGAAGCTCAGCGCGCCGTGGGTGGCCGCGGTGCTGGGCTACGACGCCTCCACCGCGCTGCCCGTGCGAGACGCGTTCATCAACGCCATGCCCGCCGGACCGGACCTCGGACCGCTGCGGATCCCCGGAGCGGGACAGCCCGGCCCGTCTCTCGGCGGCCAGCCCACCCGAATCGGGCAGATCTTCTCCGTCAGCGTCGTCGGCCGCCCGCAAACGCTCTACATGCTGACCACCGGCGGACTGATGCCGGTCAACGGCACCACGGCCGCGCTGGCGATGGGCGACCCGGCCGGTGGCGGGCAGCCGAGCCCGCGCGTCCTCTCGCCCGCGGAGATGGCCTCGGTCGGGCAGACGCCCTCCTCGCCGCTGATGTCGCAGCTGCCGGACAAGCCGCCGTCGCTGCTGCCGACCGCTGGAACCTCCGACTCCTCCGACCTCGGAGCGCCCTGCGCCCAGGTCGAACCCGGACCGCGCGGCGCCAAGCCCACATTGGTCAGCGGAAGGCCCGAAGTCGGCGTGATCGTCGACGGACCGGGCATCGAGCGCGACGAGTTCACCGCCGACCGCATCGACGTCCAACCCGGCGCGGGCGTGCTCGCCCGCACCCTGCCCGCGCCCGGCGTGCCAGGCGCCGGCCTCTACCTGGTCACCGACTCGGGCGCCAAGTACCCGGTGCCCGGCCAGAGCGCGGCCGAAGCCCTCGGCTATCGGCTGACCGACGCGGTTCCGGTTCCAGCGCACCTGCTCTCGCTGCTGCCGACCGGACCGGTTCTCGCACCGGAGCGAGCCGCAGGTGGTGGTGCGCACACCGCACCATGACATGCCGTCCCTCGTGGACGGCGCGCAGTAAAGCAAGTCGAATCCCGCACATTTGCAAGGAGAACCCGATGACCGCACCAGGCGCCCAGTACGGCCTCAACGACTCGCAGCTGCAACAGATCATCGAAGCGACCAACCAGTCGCTGTCGCAGATGCGCCAGCTCAACAACCAGGTCCAGGCGCAGGCGTCCTCGCTGGGCCAGGCCAACGTGTCCGACTCCGGTCGCATGCTGGTCGACAAGTTCGGCGTGTGGGCCGGCGACTTCTCGCGCATCGAGAACGAGCTCAACCAGCTCAACCAGCGCGTGATGGACGTCCGCAACGCCTCGCTGCAGGCGGCCCAGCAGGCAGCGGACAGCGCCTCCGGCGCCGGCCTCTGATTTTTGTGTTCGGTGCAGCTCGTTGTGCGTGGCGGTGCGGGTGGCGGAACCTGACACGCCGTCCGTACTCCGGGCGCCGCTCCTGATGTATGCCAATACACGGCGTCGCGGCGTCCTCGCCAGACGACGTGTCAGAACCCGCGGCGGTGCGAGCTGCAAGGGCGGGGCAAAGGGAAAGCGGCTCCGCCGCTTGCCTGACGGTGCTCCGAACACCCCGTGATCGACCCACTTACCCAGAACGGAGTTTGAGATGACGCAGTTCAGCGTGCAGCACGGGGCCTACGAAGAGGTCAACATGGGGCTGCAGCAGGCCGTTCGTCAGATGGGCACCATCCTCGACGAGCTCAACGGCTTCCTGAAGAACATGGGCGAGGCCACCCAGGGCAAGGCCGCGCCGCTGTGGGCCGAGAAGCAGCAGAAGTGGAACCAGGCCTACACCGAGATGAACACCCGCCTCAGCAGCGGCTACACCTCCTCGAACAACGCCGCCCAGGCCTTCCAGGACGGTGACAACCGCAGCGCCCAGATCATGGCCTAAGACGGGTTGATGGGCGCTCTGCTTGGCGGTGCGGGTGGCGGAACCTCAGCGGCCCTCCGGCTCCGGGGTCCGAGACTGACGTATGCCAACACGGCGTGTCGGCTGTCCTCCCCAGAGAACCGCTGAGAACCCGCGGCGGTGCGAGCTGAGTCCATCACCTGAGGCAGCGACTGTCGTCGCCAAAGGCCAATGATCGGTTGAAGTTTCGGGTGCGGGTCGCCACGCGCAGCGGCCCGCACCCGATTCCCCTTTCCCTCCCTGAGAAAAGGAGAGTCTCGTGGCTGACGAGACGAAGACGAAGTTCGACAGCGGTCAGTACGAGAAGCTGATCAAGAACGTCGACACCCACGAGGACGAGCTGCGCGAGCAGTTCCTGGGCGCCAGCTCGGGAATCCGCCTCGCCGCCGACCTGGGGGAGCGGGTCCACGCGGGCAACCCGGAGTGGCCGGCCATCGCGTCGCTCAACGAATCCCTGGGCGCGCTGGGCAAGTCCACCGAGACGATGAACGAGAAGACCAGCAAGGACTGGCGCAAGTTCACCGAGGCGCTCAACGACGCCAAGCGCGTCTTCGAGGACACCGACGACCTCGCCAGCTATTCGGCGACCGAGTTCGTCCAGGACTACCCGGACATCTCCGGCACGCAGACACCGGCCGCTTGATTCAGGTTCTCAGCAGCTAGCCCACGACCCCCGTTGATCGACCTCATCTGACGGCATCAGCCCTGGAGCAGGAGAAAGCCCATGCCCGAGAACGCGGACCTGTCAGGCCCCAGCAGTGACTGGACGTTCTTCCAGGCCCTCAACGCGTTAACCGGAAAAGGGCCGGACCTGAAATCCATGGCCGAAGGCGTCAAGTGGTTCGAGGTCGCCGGTGGCGGGGACGGTGGTGCCGGCGGCAAGGACGCCGACTTCACCGGGGACAAGCTCAAGGAAGACCTGACCAACCGGGTCGCGCCCACCGAAGACCTCACCTACACCGCGTTCGACCGGGTCTACTACCGGGTCAACCGCAACACCGCGGCGGCCGACGCGTGGACCAAGGCGATCAACGACGCCGGGACCATCGTCGCCGAGATGTCCTCGGGCAAGAGCGGCACCCTCGACCTGCCGACCCTGCGCCAGGCGCAGGACCTCGTCGGCAAGTACGAGAAGTGGCTGGAAGCCACCGGCAAGGACTTCCGGACCTGGGCCAAGTCGCTGGACTCAGAGGACTCCGGGTTCAGCGGCAAGGCCGCCTCGGTCATCCAGGGGCGCATGGACCAGAACGCCGACAAGCTGGAGGGCTTGCACGAACAGCTCACCCTCGACCGCGGAGTCGCGGTCTCGGTGGCGCTGAAGAACCTCGGCGACAAGATCGAAGCGGCGGTCAACGGACTCGCCCAAGCCTTCTACGACTTCCGCGCCCGGGCGCTCTACCTGCCCAACAACAAGCGGGTCGACTACGAGAACCAGCTCTACGAGTTCCTGACCAACGGCGTCGGCCTGGTCAAGGGCGCGCCGAACTACCAGCTCGACGGCAAGAGCACCTCCGAAGCCCAGGAGTACATCAACACCTCGCTGGCCAGCTTCAAGGAAGGCAACCTGGTCACCGCCGGTCCGTGGGACAAGATGAACACGGAGATCACCAACGCCGCGCTCACCGAGCTCAAGACGCTCGACACCGCGGCGGCCGCGGCGCTCAAGCCCCTCGAGGAGGAGCTGAAGTACGCGCAGTCGGCGATCAAGGAGCTCACCGAGCCGGAGACCAGCGCCCCGCGCAGCCCGTCGACCACGCCGCCGCCCGACGGAGACACGAACGTGCCGCCGCCGGATGGCAACACGAACTTCCCGCCCCCGCCCGACGGCAACACCAACGTCCCGCCGCCCGACGGGAACACCAACGTGCCCCCGCCCGACGGGAACACCAACGTCCCGCCACCTGGTGGCGGTGACGGACTCGGCGGCGGTGATCCGGCCAACGGTGGTGCCGGTGGTCTCGGCGGTGGTGACGGTCTCGGTGGTCCCGGTGGTGGCGATCTCGCCAACGGTGGTGCCGGTGGTCTCGGCGGTGGTGACGGTCTCGGCGGTCCCGGTGGCGGCGACCCGGCCAACGGCGGCATCGGCGGAATCGGCACCGGAGACGGCCTCGGTGGCCCCGGTGGTGGTGACCTCGCCAACGGTGGTGCCGGTGGCCTCGGCGGCGGCGACTCCGGTCTGGGAACCGGCGACAACGGCGCGAACGGCGGTGCACCCCCGCCGATGGTCGGCCCCGGCGGTCTCGGCCTGGCCGGTGGCGCCGGCGCGGGCACCAAGCCCGGCACCAACCCCAACGGCGACCCGGCGAACGGCGGCGCGGGCGGCTTCGGCGACTTCGGTCAGAACGACCCCGCCAACGGCGGTACCGGTGGCCTCGGCGACGGCACCCAGCAGCCCGGTCTGGTCGACAGCGGCCTGACCGAGAGCTCCTTCAACCCCGCCAACGGTGGTGCCGGAGGCTTCGGCGACGTTCCCGGTCAGCAGGACCAGGACCGTCCCGGTGGCATGGCCGGTGTTCCCCTGGACTCCAACGGCAACCCGATCCCGGGCACCGGTGAAGGCATCGGTGATCTGGCCAACGGTGGTGCCGGTGGTTTCGGTGACACGGGTCTGCCCGGTGGCGCTGATCCGGGTCTGGGCGCGGGTCAGGGGCTGGGTGATCCGGCCAATGGCGGTGCTGGTGGTTTCGGTGCCGGTGCCAACGATGGTGCTGGTGCGGGTCTGGGTGATCTGGCCAACGGTGGTGCCGGTGGTTTCGGTGACACGGGTCTGCCCGGTGGCGCTGATCCGGGTCTGGGCGCGGGTCAGGGGCTGGGTGATCCGGCCAATGGTGGTGCCGGTGGTTTCGGTGATCTGCCTGGTGCCGCTGATGGTGGTCTCGGCACGGGTCAGGGCTTGGGCGACCCGGCCAACGGTGGTGCCGGAGGATTCGGCGATCTGCCCGGCGGCCAGGGCGGTTTCGACCCTGGCGGCCTCGGGTCCGACGCCGGTGCCGGTCCGGGCGACCCCGCCAACGGCGGCCTGGGAGGTTTCGACCCCGGCGGCCTCGGGTCCGGCGCGGGTGCGGGCCTCGGCGACGTCGCCAACGGCGGAGCAGGTGGGTTCGGCGATGGCGCAGGCGGTCTCGGCTCCGGCGGCTTCGACGGCGTGTCCGACCCGGCCGAGGGCTACGGCTTCGACAGCGTCTCCGACGGCTTCGGCTCGCCGGACGGTTCGGCCGACGGTCTCGGCGGCTCGGGCAGCGGTTCCGAGCAGCAGCGCGGAGGAGCAGGTGGCGGCACGACCGGCTTCGGCATGGGTTCCGGTGCGGGCTCCGGCCTCGGCGGATCGCAGTCCTCGGCGCTGCCGCCGGGCATGAGCCAGCTCAACGGCCCCTCCACCCAGCAGGGAATGGGCGGAATGCCGTTCATGCCGCCGATGATGGGCGGAATGGGCGGCCAGCAGGGCGACAAGAACGAACGCGAACGGCAGACCTGGCTGTCCGAGGACGAAGACGTCTGGGGCACCAACGCCGACGCGGGCATGGGCGTCATCGGGCTGCCCGACGAAGCGGACTTCGACGTCGACGAGCAGGTCGCCGCCGGTCCCGTCCGTCCGCCGCGCCAGCCGCAGACGCAGCCCGCGCCCGCGGAGCAGGAGCAGACCGCCCAGGCGACGACGTCCGGGCAGGGCTGAGAACGAGTGGGGAGGCGGACTTGCTCAGCGGTGCGTGAGTCCTGCACCTGAATCAGCGGCTGCCGCGGGGTGTGTGAGAACTCCGCGGCAGGCAGGTACCGGGAAGGAGGGAGTGACCAGCGATGTCATCTCCCCTGTTCAACCAGATGGAAAACGCGCTGGCCGACCTCCGGAAGCAGCAGGAGCGCATCCGCGAGGCGCAGGAGCGGGCAGAGAAGGAGACCACGACGGTCTCCAGCAAGGACCGTTCGATATCCGCGACGGTGGACCACCGGCAACGGCTCACCGGCCTGAAGTTCTCCGGTACCCGCTACCGCACGATGGCGCCCGCCGAACTGGCCAACAAGATCGTCGAGCTGGTTCGGCAGGCCCAGGACGAGGCGAGCCAGAAGTCCATCGCCACCTACAGCGCGATGGCACCCGCGGGTTTCGGTTCGGCGCTGACCGAGATGGTCAACGGCGAGTTCGACCTGGACAAGATGTTCGACGAGGCGGTGCGCGAGGCCGACGGCATGTCCGACGCCGCCGACGAGGGGGAGGGGGCCGATCGTGGCAAGTGAGGACAGCGACCTCGTCGCAGCCGACATCGAGGCGCTCAAGAAGGGCGGCGTCGACCTGACCCGCATCGCCGAGACCGCCAACTCCATCTACGCCGACCTCGCCCACGACTGCAACGCCTTCGCCATCGAGGGCGACGACGACATCGCCCAGACCCTGCGGACGAAGTACGAGCCCGGTGAGAAGGACGGGCTCGAATTCCTCCGCATGCTCGGCATCACCATCGGCACCGACGGCGAGAAGGTCGTCGACGTCGGCAAGACCTTCGACGACATGAACGAGACCGCGAACAGCGAGGTGAGCCGGGGCGGCAGGAAGGCGTGAGGGCGAGCTCGGCGTGATCGACCGGTCACGCCGAGCCCGTTCGCGCACGGACGACGGCGTGGGGGCTGACTATGGCGATCATGGTTCCGGAAGAGGTCGGAAACCTCTTCATGGTCTTGACCGGTGAGAAGTGGCCGCAGATCAATGAAGATCAACTTCGGAAGCTGTCGGAATCGTGGCGCAACACCTCCGCACGGCTGCGAAGCGAACTCACGCCAGAACTCGCCCAGGCCATCAAGCTCATCCGCTCGGAGTTCTACGGCAAGGCGGCGATGCGCTTCGCCGACCGCATGGCGCCGTACGTCGAGAGCAACGGCTACATCGAGACCGCGGCCACCGGGTACGAGCAGATCGCCGGATTCCTCAAGCAGCTCTCGGTGCAGACCGAGTACGTCAAGCTCGTCAGCCTGCTGTCGCTGATCGAGCTGCTCGCCGAGATCGCCTGGGCCATCGCGATGGCCGGCCCCACCTTTGGCGCCAGCATGGCCTGGCTCGCCGGCCGCTACGCCATCGTCAGCTTCCTGCTGAAGAACATCTGGGGACGGCTGCTGATGCGCGTCGTCCAGGCGCAGGTCTTCGGCATCGCCTTCCAGGTCGCCATCGACGCCGCCGCCCAGGGCATCCAGATGGCCAAGGGCACCCGCGACGACTGGGACGAGGACTCCACCAAGCAGGCCGCGGCCGTCGGTGCCCTCGGCGGCGCGCTGGCCCTGCCCTTCGCCGCGCTCGGCGGCGCGATGGGCAACATGCTGGCCAAGGGCCTGGTCAAGGGCGTCGGCGACCAGATCGACAACGACGTCCTCAAGGCCGCCGCGGAAGCCGCTGCCAAGAACTTCGCCGACGACTTCCCGAAGGCGCCGTCGCTGGCCAAGTTCGCCACCCAGGTCTCCGACCACATGAACACCCACATCGCCCGCGACCTCGGTGCCGCCACCCCCGGCAACTACGCGGGCATGAGCCTCAAGGGCATGTGGGCCGAGAAGTTCGGTCGCGGCCTCGCCGACGCGGTCGAGGAGGGTCTGCACGAGTTCTTCACCGAGGGCCTCTACAGCGCGATGACGGGCAAGGGCTTCCAGGCCAACCCGTACTCGTTCACCGCGGGCATGTCCGCCGGTCTCTCGGAGAACCTGGGCAGCGTCATCGGCGCCGGCATCTACGGCAACCTCACCCCGGGCAGCGGTGAGAACCCGTTCCTCGCCGCGCAGCGCGAGGGCGACGGCTCGAACTCCGACACCTCGCCGCTGCTGGGCGGCGACGGCGACCTCGACACCTCCGGCATCGACAACGACGCCCAGAGCACCTCCTCCGACGGCGGAGTCGCCGGGGGAGGGGGCGTCGCCGTTCCCGGTGACGAGCCCGCCGTCCATCAGGGCTCGCACGATGTCGGACATGGTCTGCGCCGTCAGCCCCGTGCGCTGGGCGAGTTCCCCGCGGCTGATCTCGCCGTGGCGGCGGATCGTGTCCAGCACGACCGCGCGGTTGAACCCACCGACTCGGGGCAGGTTTGTGC